>JBHELL010000250.1:0-4187 GCA_046263075.1 Actinomycetota bacterium
AGGCAGCATCTACGAAGATCTGCTCGCGAAAGCGATCGTGCCGTTCACCTCGGCCGGGATCGGCATGCCGTGGATGCAAGTGTTCGGCAACCATGACGGTTTGATGCAAGGCAACGCACCACGCAACGCGGCCTTCAATGCGATCGCGATGGGTCCCTTGAAGGTTACCGGCTTCCCCGGGATCGACCCGTGCGATCAATTCTCGATCATGCGGAACGACGCGCGCGCGGTTGCCACGGCACCGTCGCACGTCGTCTGCGCGGACCCGAAGCGTCGCGTGCTCACGAATCGCGAGTACATCCAAGAGCATTTCGTGACGAGCGGCTCGCCCGTCGGACACGGGTTCGCGTCGCCCGACGGTGCGTCGTACTGGGTGAACGACTCTGTGCCGGGGTTCCGGCTCATCGGTTTGAACACGATGAATCCCGGCGGGCTCGACGGTGGATCGATCGGTCAAGCGCAGTTCGACTGGTTCGAGGCACAGCTCCAAGCGGTGCATTCACGTTACTTCGACGACGCGGGGAACGAGGTCGCCGGAACGGGCACGGATCGCTTCGTGATCATCTTCTCGCATCACGGACTGCGCTCGCTCAGCAACCAGAACGTGACGGCGGACCCGATGGACCCGACGACAGCGGATCTGCCGCGCAAGCTCGCGGCCGACATCCAACCGCTCGTCAAGCGGTTCCCGAACGTCATCGCGTGGGTGAACGGCCACACGCACGATAACGTCGTGGAGCCGCGCGCAGGGTTCGGGGGGTTCGGCTACTGGGACATCGGAACGGCCGCCCACATCGACTTCCCGAGCCAATCGCGTTTGATCGAGGTCGTCGACAACAAGGACGGAACGATTTCTGTCGTGTGCACCATGATCGATCACGCAGGACCGGCGGCGCCGACCGCGACGTTGGATCCGGTGTTGCGTCTCGCGTCGATCTCGCGGGAGCTCGCGGCGAACGACTACCACGTGAACAAGGGTCCGGGGCAGCTCGACGATAGAAATGTCGAGCTCGTGCTCAAGAATCCGTTGCCGTCCGGACCGTCGCTGACGGCGTCGTCGATGCTGTGGCTGCCGCGCACACCGGGGCAGGTGACCGCTGCGGCCGCGCTGACCGGGCTCGGCGCGGTCATCAAGCGACGGATGGCGCGAGCCTAGACCGTTCCGGCTTCCGCGTTCGCTTCGGCTTCGAGCGCGCGCGCGATGTCCTCGACCACTGCCGGGAGCAGTCGTTCGAGCTGCTCGGCAACGGCGTCGTAAGCGGCTTGCGTCGAGCCCATCGGGTCGGGCACCTCTTCACCCATGAGCATCACCTTGCGCGCGTCGGTCAGCTCGCGCGCGCGCGCGCATTGGTACTCCTCCATGCAATAGATGCGCCATGCATGCTCCGCCATCGCGCGCGTGAGGTAGCGGCTGCGGTGATTGCGGAAATCGATGCCGCGCGCGTACAAGGCCTTCAAGGTTCCTTGGCTCGCGGGTCGCCCGTCGTCGGCGCCGATGCCGGCGCTCGTGACGTAGACAACGCCGGCGCCGAGCCGCGCGTCGAGCGCGCGCTGCAAAAGAACCTCACCGATCGGCGAGCGACAGATATTGCCGTAGCACACAACGATGATCTCGCGAGGTTCCCGCTCAGTCGCGCTCCCCATCGAAGGACGAGTCTACTTGTCGGCCGCCACCGTCAGGGCGATGGACTGCGTGCTTCGTCTTGAGGCACATCTTCGCTCGCTGTTGCGTCCGGCGTTCCCGGCGCGAGCACCAACAGCGACGACACCACGAGCATCATCGCCGCCGCCACCGTTACGTATTGCGCCGCCGCCGGGCGTTGCGAGATCGTCAGATTCGCTACGAACCCCGAGATGAGTCGCAGCGCGCGCCCGTACAAGAACAAAGCGGCCATCGCTAGTGATGCGCCCGCGATCAGCTTCCGGCTCGACGACGCAAACACCGCGACGGCTGTGAGCGCCGCGATCACCAGCGGTGGAACCCACACGTCTGCGACCGCCCAGTACCACCGCGGTTGATCGAAACGGATGGCTCCTCGGATGCCGCCGCCTTGTGGGATCCCGTTCACCCTCACGAAGAGCTGCGGCAGGAACGACATCGCGATCACGAGTCCCGCCGCGCACGTCGACACGACGGGCAACAGCCACGATCGACGCGGCGCGCGCGACTCCACGAATGACGCGCCGCAATGCGGGCAGCCTTCCGCCTCCGCTTCGACCGGCTCTGCGCAGACGGGGCAGACGTACGCGACGCTCTCGTCTACCGTCACGAAGCGTTCGGCTCCCAATCGCGGATCTTCTCCGCGACCGTCGCGATCAACGCGGCACCGCCGCCGAGCTCGATCAGCTTGGCGAGTTTCGACTTCCTCACCACCGGCAAGGACGCAACGGCCGGCACCGCCATCATCAACCCCATCGCGGTGTAGTGACGAAGCTTTCTTCCGGTCTCGCTCGCGAGGAAGTCGCGCGCTTCGTTGAACGCGAACTCGGCGTACTCCCGCGCGTTCCCGAGGATGCTTTCATCGCTCATACACCAAAGCGTAACGCAGCGGCTGCGCGACTTACGGACGCTGGGGCCCGATAGCACGCGCGACGTCCGCGGACGAGATCGGGCCTTCACGCAGCACGCGCGCGACGCTTCCGGTTAGATCGACGATGGTCGATCCGGTATCCATCGACGACGGTCCGCCGTCCACGTACACGGCCACCTCGTCGCCGAGCCGCGCGCGGATCTCGTCCACCGTTCGAGGCGTCGGCTCGCCCGACACGTTTGCCGACGTCATCGCCGTCGGCCCGACGTTCTCGAGCAGTGCGATCAGATCTTGATGCGCCGGCATACGCACGGCGATCGTCCCTCGCGACTCGCCGAGATCCCATTCGAGCTCGTCGGCCTGCTTCAGGATCATCGTCAGCGCGCCGGGCCAGAACGACCCCGCGAGGTCGAGCGCGCCCGGCGGAACCTCGGACGACAAGGCCCATGCTTGGCGCGGTCGCGACACGAGGACGGGCAGTGGCAACGACCGTGGCCGGTTCTTCACGCGGAAGATCGCGCTCGTCGCTGCTTGGTTGAACGCGTCCGCGGCGATCCCGTACACCGTGTCGGTCGGGAACACGACGAGCCGCCCCGCGCGCAACGCAAGACCGGCTTCCTTGATCGCCTCGTCGCGATCGGTGATCAACGAGACGGTTATTGCGTCCATCGTGCTTCGACGACGCGATCGCGGCCGGCGAGGTCGCGCGTCGCTTGTGCGTCGTGGTAGCCGAGCCGCGACAGCAAGGACACGAGGTCGATCGCTTGCGACGGCGCGCATTCGAGGACGATCCATCCACCGGGCGCGAGCCACGCGCGCGCAAGCTCCGCGATGGCTTCCAGAAACTCGAACCCGCCGTCGCCGGCGACGACGGCTTCCTTGGGCTCGAACTTGCGCACCTCGGGTTCGAGCGTCCGCCACTCCTCATCGGAAACGTACGGCGGGTTCGAGACGAGCACGTCGACCCCGCCGCCGAGCGCCGGGTGCAACGGCGTCATCAGCGATCCGGGCAGCAACGTGCATCGCAACCCGGTGCGTGCGAGGTTCCGTAGCGCCCACCCGCGCGCGGCGGCGAGCGGTTCCGTCGCGAAGATGCGCGCGTTCGGGACCTCGGCGGCGATCGAGAGCGCGATCGCGCCGCAGCCGGCGCCGATGTCGATCACCGTCGGTCGCGGGCCGCGCTCGCGCGCGCGCGCGATCGCGCGCTCGGCCGTCACCTCGGTTTCCGGCCGCGGGACGAGACAGCCTGCTCCGACCTCGAGCTCGAGCCCCCGGAAGTTGACCGTCCCGATCACGTACGCCAGCGGTTCGCGCCTCGCTCGCCGCGCGACGAGCTGCCGGAAGCGCTCCTCACACCGGTCCGGCATCTCTTCGCCGGGATGTGCGAGCAGCTCGGCGCGTCGTCGTGACAGCGCGCGCGCAGCCACCCACTCGGCATCGTGACGCGCGGTCGGGATGCCTGCATCCGCGAAGGCTTTCTCCGCGGCGTCGATCGCTTCGGCGACGCTCGTCATGACGGGGCCGAGCCGTTGCCGCCGAGCCGCTCCGAGCGCTCGCGCAGAACGAGCGCGTCGATGAACTCGTCGAGGTCGCCTTCCATCACTTGCGGGAGCTTGTACAGGTCCATCCCGATGCGGTGGTCCGTGACGCGGTTCT
>JBHELL010000251.1:0-5758 GCA_046263075.1 Actinomycetota bacterium
CCGGCTCGTCGAGGGTCACACTGATGCGCATGCCGGGCTCGACGCGAAACGATCGGGAAGCGCTGGAACCTTCGATCGAAACGGCGCCGGAATCGATCAGCCGCGCGACGCGCGCACGGGGCATCCCAAGCGAGCGCGCCAGCGCGACGTCGAGCCGCTCCCCGGCGTCTGTTTCGTCGATGACGACGTCAGGCACGCTTGCTGCGCTCCTCGAGGAACGAGGCGAGCACGAGCAGGATCGCGCCGATAACGACGCCAGAATCCGCGACGTTGAACACCGGCCAGACGCGAAGGTCGATGAAGTCCACGACGTGTCCGCGGAACGGCCCCGGGGCGCGCGCGAGGCGGTCGATGAGGTTGCCGATCGCCCCGCCGAGCACGAGGCCGAGCGCGAGCGCGTACATGCGCGAAGACACATGTCGCGCGTACACCACGATCGCGATCGATATCAAGAACGCGAGGATCGTGAAGAGCCAAGGCACGGATGTGAAGATGCTGAAAGCGGCTCCCGAGTTGCGCTGCAGCGTCCAGTACACGATGTGGCCGAGCGCTCGCACAGGCTCGCCGGGACGCAAGGATGCGACGGCCATGGCCTTGGTGATCTGGTCGACGGTGATCCACACGGCGGCCGTCGAGAACAGCAACACGACCGCGCGTCGCTCGCCTAGCGAGTGCGCTCCTCTTGCTGCTTGCACGTGAGACACAGGGTTGAGTACGGCAGCGCTTGCAGTCGCGCTCTGGCGATCGGTTTGCCGCAGTTCTCACAGAGACCGTACGTCCCGCGCTCTATCGCCGCGAGCGCATGGTTCACCTTGTCGAGGAGATCGCGAACGTTATTGCCGATCGACATCTCTTTCTCGCGTTCGAACGTGGCGCTTCCCGCGTCCGCATACTCCTCGTCGAAAGAGACCTCACCCGACATCTCCGACTGCGAGATGTTGAAGACGCCTTCTTCGATCTCTTCGGCTTCGCGCGAGAACTCTTCGCGCTGCTTCTCGAGCGACGTTTTGATCGCCGCGATCTCTCGCGGCGTGAGCTCAGGTTTGGCCGGCTTCTTCGGCGGCTGTTTCGCCGCAGGGACCGGCGGAGCCGGCTTCGGCGGCGGCGCTTTCGGCGGTGCCGTCTCGACGTGAGGTGCCGGCTTCGTATCTGCGGTGCTCCGTTTGGCGACGGCGACCTGCTTCTTCTGCGGGGCCGGCTTCTTCGCCGCAGGCTTGCTCGCCGCGCGCGCCGGCTTCTTCGGCGGAGGCGCTTGCTTCTTCTGTGGCGGGGCCTTCCTCGCGGCAGGCTTCGGCGCCGCCTTCTTCGTCGGAGGGCGCTGCGGGCCCTTCTTCGCCGCAGGGCGCCGCGCAGCAGCCTTCGTGACGGACCTCGCGGCCGTCTTCTTCGGCGCCGGCTTGGGCTTTCGGGCCGCCTTCACCGCGCGCCCCGTCTTTGGAGCCGGCTTTGCTCTGGCCGGCTTCGCGGGCTTCTTGGCGGCGCGAGCCACAGCGATCCTCCGGAGAGAATTTCCCCGTCGGGGCCCGGCGGGATGCAGCACGGTACCATCGCCCCCAGGGGGTGTCAATCAACTCGACGCCGAGCCGCGCGCGCCATTTCGGGCGCTATTTCCGCAGGTAAAAGGGGTTCGGGGCGCTCGGCGCGGCGCGATAGGATGTGGCCCCGCGACGACCTCGGAGCAGACCCGAATGGCTCGATTCACCCCGGTCCCGAAGCAGCCCGACCACGTGGCGCTCGAGCACGAGATGCTCGAGCGGTGGGACCGGGAGCGGACGTTCGAAACCCTCGTCGAGCGGAACCGGGGCAAGGAGGTCTGGTCCTTCCTCGACGGACCGATCACGGCCAACAACCCGATGGGCGTCCACCACGCGTGGGGCAGGACCCTCAAGGACATCTGGCAGCGGTACCACGCGATGCTCGGCCACGACGAGCGCTACCAGAACGGGTTCGACTGCCAAGGGCTCTGGGTCGAGGTCGAAGTCGAGAAGGCGCTCGGGCTGAACTCCAAACGCGAGATCGAGGAGTACGGGCTCGACCGGTTCGCGCGCGCGTGCCGCGACAGGGTCGCGCAGTACTCGGACGTTCAGACGGACCAGTCGCGGCGGCTCGGCCAGTGGATGGACTGGGCGAACTCGTACTACACGATGACCGATACGAACATCAGTTACATCTGGGGGTTCCTCGGCGAGTGCCACCGGCGTGGGTGGCTCTACGTCGGGCACCGCTCGATGCCCTGGTGCCCGCGATGTGGGACCTCGCTTTCGCAACACGAGCTGATCGATGCATACGACGAGATCACCCACCCGTCGCTGTTCGTGCGGTTCCCGCTGAAGGAACGCGCGCACGAGTACCTCGCGGTATGGACGACGACACCGTGGACGCTCCCTGCCAACGTCGCCGCGGCCGTGCAACCCGAGGCGGATTACGCGCGCGTTGAAACGCTTTCGGGGATCGCCTACGTCGCGAAGACGTTGCTCGACCGCGTACCGATGCAGGGGAAGGTGCTCGACACGGTCAAGGGGTCGGACCTCGTCGGGCTGACGTATGAAGCCCCGTTCGACGAGCTCGCCGCGCAACACGGCGTAGAGCATCGCGTGATCCCTTGGGACGACGTGTCACTCGAAGAGGGAACGGGGATCGTTCACATCGCACCGGGATGCGGGGCGGAAGACTTCGAGCTCGGGAAGACCCACAAGCTGCCCGTGCTCGTCCCGATCGACGAGAGCGGACGCTTCTACGAGGCCTACGGCTGGCTGCACGGACGCTCGACGGCTGATGCGGCCCAGACGATCATCGGCGAGGTCGGCGAGCGAGGCCGGCTCGTCGAAGCCACGACGATCACGCACCGGTACCCGACGTGCTGGCGCTGTCACACGGAACTCGTGTGGCGCGTCGTCGACGAATGGTTCATCCGATGCGATGAGATCCGCGAGCCGATGATCGAGGCCGCGCGCACCGTGGAGTGGACGCCGCCGCAGTACGGCAAGCGCATGGAGGACTGGCTCCGCAACATGGGCGACTGGTGCATCAGCCGCAAGCGGTACTGGGGTTTGCCGTTGCCGTTCTGGTTCTGCGCGGACGGTCACATGACACTCGTCACATCGAAGGACGAGCTGCTGCAGAAGGCGCTTACCGGAACGGAACAGCTCGAAGAGCTGCATCGTCCGTGGATCGACGCGGTGACCGTTCCGTGCGCCGAGTGCGGGAAGGAGGCGACACGCACGAAAGATGTCGGCGACTGCTGGCTCGACGCGGGAATCGTTCCGTTCTCGACGCTCGGATGGAAGAACACCGCGTGGAAAGAGCATGGCTACGCCGAAGGCGCCGGCGTTGGGCTCACGGGTGCGGATCTTCCGGACAATGCGTACTGGGAGCGATGGTTCCCTGTTGCGTGGGTCTCCGAGATGCGTGAGCAGATCCGTCTGTGGTTCTACTCACTGCTGTTCATGTCCGTGCTGTTGGACGGGCGCGCGCCGTACCAACGTGTGCTCACCTACGAGAAGGTCAACGACGAGACGGGGCGCCCCATGCACAAGTCGTGGGGCAACATGATCGAAGCCAACGAGGCGATGGAGACGATGGGCGCCGACGTCATGCGCTGGCTGTACGCAACGCAAGCGCCGGCGCAGAACCTGAACTTCGGCTACGGCCCCGCCGCGGACGTGAAGCGGCGCTACCTCACCTTCTGGAACACGTACTCGTTCTTCGTCACGTACGCGTCGATCGAGGGCTACGAACCGCGCGCCACGCTGCTGTCCGAGGGACCGCGCAGCGACAACGCGCTCGACCGCTGGATGGTCGCGCGGACGCAGCGGCTCGTCCGGACCTGCCGAGCCGCCCTCGACGCGTTCGACTCCCCCGCGTTCGCGCGCGCGGTCGAGGCCTATTGGGAAGACCTCTCGAATTGGTACGTGCGCCTGTCCCGCGCGCGGTTCTACTCGAGCGCCGATACCGGCGCCTTCGAAACGCTGTGGTACTGCCTCGCGCAAGCGACGCGCCTCATGGCGCCGGTCATGCCGTTCATCAGCGACCACATCTGGCGGAACCTCGCCGGTGACGAGAGCGTGCACCTTGCCGGATACCCGGAGTACGACGCACGGCTCGACGACGAGTCCCTCGTCGCCGCCATGACCGACGTGCGCGCGGTGGTCGAGCTCGGCCGGCAGGCACGCGCGGAAGCGAACCTGAAGCTGCGTCAACCGTTGCGAGCGGTGATCGTCGCGACCGAAGACCCGGGTTCGCGCGCGCGCCTCGATGCGCACGCGTCGATCGTTACGGCCGAGCTGAACGTGAAGGAGCTCAGGCTCACGGATTCACGTGAAGACTTCGCCGACGTTGAGATCGTGCCGAACTTCCGCCTGCTCGGGCCGAAGTACGGGAAGGATGCGGGACGCATCCAGCAGATGCTGAAAGCCGGCGACTACGAGCGCACCGACGGCGTCGTACGCGCCGGGGGGTGGACTCTTGACGAAGGCGAATTCGAGGTGCGCACGCGCGCACGCGAAGGCTTCGCGATCGTCGACGGCTACGGGTTCGCCGTTGCGCTCGACACAGAGGTGACCCCTGAGCTCGCGCTCGAAGGGCGCGCGACGGACGTGAAGCGAACGATCCAAGACATGCGCAAGGACGCGGGGCTCGAGCTGACCGATCGCATCCGGATCACCTATCCGCCGGATCTGGGGGACGTCTTCGAAACCTACGGGGACTGGATCAAGAGCGAAACCCTCGCATTGGACACCACGCAGGGCGACACGCTCCGGGTCGACCGCGCGTGAAAGACGCAGGGATCGTCGGGCTTCCCGGCGCGGGAAGCTCGACGATCTTCACCGCGCTGACGGCACTCCCCGGCGCCGCGCCGGGCAAGTCGAACCAAGCCGTCGTTCCGGTCCCGGATCCTCGCGTCGACGAGCTGTCCCGGCTGCACGAGTCGAAGAAGTCGGTGTACGCGACGCTGCGGTTCGTGGAGACGTCGGGCATGGTACGCAAGGGCGCGCGCGGGGGGGCGGGCGCGCTTTCAGCCGAGCTGCTCGGTCACCTCCGAACGTCGGACGCGCTGTTGCTCGTCTGTCGCGCGTTCGGCGGCGCCGACGCGTCGGGGGATCTCGCGGGTCTAACGCTCGAGCTGATCTATGCGGATCTCGACGTCGTGACGAACAAGTTGCAACGCGACGCGAAGGCCGCGCGCACGCCGGACGAGAAGCGGTTCGTCGCAGAGCTCGAGCGCGCCAAAGGGGTGCTCGAGACCGGCGACCCGCTCCGCGGTCACGCGTGGGAAGGCTTCGAGGGCCTCGCGCTGCTGACCCTCAAACCATTCGTTGCTCTCGCGAACGTCGACGAAGATGCCGGTGCGGTACCGGACGGGATGGTTCGGGTTGCCGGAGCGCTCGAAGCCGAAGTTGCGGGCATGGACCCGGCGGAGGCCGCGGAGCTCCTCGAAGGCTTCGGCCTGAAGGAGCGCGCGCTGCCCGCCGTGATCCGCGCGCTATACGACCAGCTCGACCTGATCACGTTCCTCACCGCCGGCGACACGGAGTCGCGCGCGTGGGAGGTACATCGCGGCGCGACCGCACCACAAGCTGCCGGCGTCATCCACTCGGACTTCGAACGCGGGTTCATCAAAGCCGACGTGATCTCCTACGACGAGCTCGTCGCAGCGGGGTCGTGGACGACGGCGCGCGCAGCCGGCAAGGTGCGGCAAGAAGGCAAGGCGTACGTCGTGCAAGAAGGCGACGTCGTCGAGTTCCGGTTCGCTGTGTAG
>JBHELL010000252.1:0-5720 GCA_046263075.1 Actinomycetota bacterium
CGGATAGACGATGTGCGCTGGCATCGCCCAACCGAGCTGCTCCGCGATCTCGAGCCCGAGCGTCTTCTTCCCTTCGATGCGGTACGGCTCCCGTAGCGTCGACACGTCGAACGCGCCTGGGAACGGGTGCGCGGCTGCGTCTGCGATGGTCCCTTCGACGAGCTGGAGATCGGCGCCGTACAAACGACATTCCGCTTGATTGACGGCCGGTGCGTCTTTCGGCATCGCGACGTGCACCTTTATCCCCGCGGCCGCGCCGTACGCCGCCCACGCGCCGCCGGCGTTTCCCGCCGTCGGCAGCGCGACCTCTTCGATCCCGAGCGACGCGCACATAGAGATCCCGCACGATGCACCGCGCGCCTTGAACGTTCCCGTGGGGTTCGGTGACTCGTCCTTGATCAAGAGGTTCTCGATACCGATCGCTTCCCCGAGCGCTCTCGCATCCACGAGCGGCGTGAACCCTTCGTCGAGCGATACGACGTCGTCGGGATCGGGCACCGGCAAGAACTCCTCGTAGCGCCACATCGTCGGAGCGCGCGCCGCGATGATGTCGGCGTCGGCCGCGCGCGCGACCGCCGTCATGTCGTACTCGACGAGCAGCGGCGATCCGCAGTCGCATACGTTGTGTGGCTTGGTGTGGTCGTGCTCGGCGCCGCAGCGCGGACACGACAGGAACGCGACGAACACCGGCCTATCCGAGCGGCGCGCCCGGGCAAACGCAGAACTCGTTGCCTTCGGGGTCGGCCATCACGATGAACTCCGAATCCGCCGGCTGGCCGACGTCGATGCGCCGCGCGCCGAGCGATTCCAGCTCGGCAACCTTCGCGTCGACCTCGTCCGTGCGGATGTCCCAATGCATGCGGTTCTTGGCCGTCTTCGGCTCGGCGACGCGCTGCAGGAGCAACGGCGGGAACGCGCGCTCGCTCGATCGGAGGAGCACGTACTGGTCTTTGCGGCCGATCTCGTCGTACGCCAGCGCCTTCGACCAGAACGCGGCCTGCACGTCGAGATCGGCGCAATCCAGCACGAGATCGATGTTCGCTTCTGTCATCGCTTCTCCTTGAACGCTTCGAACGGGTTCCGGCACGAAGTGCAGTAGCGGATCGACCGGCACGGCGTCGGCCCGAACGCGGTCTGCCGCTCGGTCTCCGCCGAGCCGCAGTACGGGCATCGCACCGCTTCAGGCTTGCCGAGCGTCACGAGTACCGGCCCGGCGATGCCGAGCGTCCCCATCGCGTCGCGCGCGCGGGGAGCGATGCGGTCGGTCGTCCACGGCGGGTTCATCACGAACCGCACACGCACATCGCGCGCCGCCGCGACGTCCTGCACCGCGCGCGCGACGTCCCGCGCGATCACGTCGAGCGCGGGACAACCGGCGAACGTCGGCACGAGATCAACCTCGATCGCATCGTCGCGCACCTCTACCCGCTCGACCATCCCGAGGTCGGTGATGGAGCACGCCGGGATCTCAGGGTCTTTGACCTCGTCGAGCCGCGCGCGCACCTCGGCCGCCGTCACCATCGTGCACCCGGATGCGCGCGATACAGCGCCGTCATCTCTTCCCACATCGGCATGAAGTCATCGGAATGAACGCCGCGCCGCCCGCCCGCCCCCGTCGTGCCGCCGCCGGTCGGAGCGTCGTCGATGATCGAACCGGCCGACGTCGGGATCAGATCTCCGACCGCTGCTTCGTGCGGCGACAGCACGTGATCGAGTGACGCGTCGAGCAGTTGTGCGCGCACGTCGGCGATCCATCGCTCTTGGAGCGCGCTCATCGGCTCGGGCAATACCGCCGACGAGACGAGCTCGTCCTCACCCTCGAGAGGCTCGAAGATCCAGAACGCTTCGCCGATCGTCAGCTCGAGCGCTTCCGTCAGCTTGTGGCGCGCTTCGACCGGACCGCGGGCGAGCCGCTTGAACCACTCGCTCGCATGCTCGAGGTGATAACGCTCTTCGAGCTGCAGCACCGCGACGAGATCGCGTAGCTCCTTCAGCGAAGAGCTCGACAGCGCGCGCAACCGCACCGCGTCTGCCGAGTCGTAGAGCCACTGGCGCGCGATCGTGTACGCGAAGTCGCGGTTCGGATGCTCGACGAGGTGGCAGTTGCGGTACTCGTCGGGCGCGCGCCCGAGCGCGAGCTCGTCCGCGCTTCGTCCGTCGATCGCCGATGCGATCTCGTAAAGCGCGCGCGCGTGACCGATCTCGTCTTGCGCGATCGACGACAGCGCGAGGTCTTCCTCGACGTAGGGCACCCAGCCGGTCCATTCGCCGAGCCGGTGCCCAAGCACGAACTCGTCGTCGGCGATCGCCAGCAGCAAGGACAAGCAGGGATCAGTGCTCATCGGATGCTCCGGCCTTCGGACGAGCCGCTTCGACGTACAGACCGCGCGCCTTCAACGCGCCCGCGATCTGCTTGTGTTTCGCACCGACGCCGACATAGCCGTCCTGGCGGCGGTACGAGCGGTCGAGGATGCCGCCCATCGTGTCGGCGTTGTGCGCGGCGTGCAGATCGGTGTCGCCGCGCCGGCGGACCCAGCACTCGACGCCTTCGCCGTGCCGGAAATGCGTCTCGCGCGCGAGGATCCGCGCGAGGTCGAGGTCGGGCGCCTTGATGGACCCGGCGGGCGTCAGGTCGTCATCGGGGGTGCGGCGCTGGAAGACGTCGAAGATGTCCACGCCGACATCGTACTCAGCCGCGCGCGATCAGAAGAGGCACGAGCCGTCGGGCGAGTCAATGATCGCCGCGAGTAACCCCGCCAGGCAGATCGTGACGCTCGACGTGTTGTTGGACAGGTCCGACTCGAGCAATCCGGGGGCCGCGTCCGTCGGCGCGAAGGCGTTCGGGTTCGCCGTCACCGCGAGCCGGTACATGCCGTCAGGCACGTTCGTGATGTCGAGGTACTGATCCGCGAGGAACCAGTTGTAATTGTCCGCCCAGCCGCGTCCGATCCCTTCGAGGATGTTGCCGTCCGCACCCGGCGTCTGGCAGCCCGGGAACGACGTCGTGCGCGGGTCGTTGCCCTTCATGGTGAAGTGCGGGAACTCGACGTCGATCAGACAGAACCCGCGCTTCTTCCCCTGCACGACCATGTTGCCGTGCATGTCGAACAATTGCGCGAACCCGAACCCCGTGTAATGCCAATGCGCGTGCACGGGGTGGAACTCGCCGGTGCCCGCGAACCGCTCGTACGACGTGCCGTCCGACCGATCGATCACCTGGTACATCGAAGGCGCGCTCGGGTTGTCGGCCGGGTTGAACCGCAACGTCAAGGGCCCTTCGCCGGCGTCCTCGACGATCTGGTCGAACCGCAAACACCGCGTCGCGACGTCTTCGCCGTTCTTCTGCGAATCCACCGACTCTTCGGGGTAGCACGACAGCACCGTGTTGTGGACCGGGTCCACGAGGTATTGCGCCGTCGCGATCATCACCGTCTTGGTCGGCAGCGACACGAGGTCGGGCAACAGGTCGTGACCATGGCCGGGAGCGTCGAGCGCGCGGTCCGGCTCGACGTCTACGAGTCCGTCGTACGCGATGTCATCGTCGGGGGAGCTGACCGCGACCACGTACACGTCGTACAACCCGTTCGGCAGGTCGTGCGCGAACGCGATCTCGGCTTCGGAATCCTGTCCCGTCGAGCGTGCGACGACGTTCCCGGCCGGATCTTCGACGAACAGGTCGAGGTCTCGTTCCGTCGAGTCGCGCTCGTCCCAGTGGATCGCGAACTCGACGGAACCGTGGTGGGTCGCCCAGTAGTGCGCGGGCAGCTCGACGTCCACGGTGAATCGGTCGCACGCCCCGGCCGCGTATCCGAGCGCATTGCATTGGCTCGGATCGCCGGGCATGATCGCCGGCCCCGCGATCGTTCCGCTCCACGTCACGGAGCCGTTCGGATCGGCGAACGTTGCGATGCTCGGCGAGGCAGCGCGCGCGCCGAACGTGGTCGCGGTGAGGATGAAGATCGCGGTCAACATCACGGCTCGACGCATCGATGGCTCCTTAGAAGACGAGGTCCGCCCATACGGCAGTTTCCAGGTAGTCGTTTTCGAGCGGGTCGCCGCTCCCGGGCGCGAGGCGCGCGCCCACCGCGCGCAACGTCGCGCGATCGTTGGTGTCGATCACCCACGGCGCGAGCGCGAGGAACTGATCCTTCTTGCCCGCGTATGACGGAGGATCCGCGCCGTCTTCCGCGGCGACGTAGGTGTCGTCGCCGACGTAGTCCGCCGGCGCGTTGCCGCCGTCGCGCGACGTGATGGCCGTCTGCCCGTCGAACGCGAGGTCGAGCAGGTTGCCGACCATGTGCGGGCACACCGCGTATCGGAAGTGCGTTGCGGGATCGGCGACTGCGCGCCACGCCGAACCCATCCAGTCGAGCGGCTGCCACGCAGGCGTGCCGCCCGGTGTCGCCCACCGGCCGGGGTTCGCTTCGTCTTGGATGACGACGTTCGCGCCGCGCGCGTCCATGCAGGGCATGTACGTCTGCGAGGTGTCGGCGCACGGATCGGTACCGGCCGGCAACGACCCGCCGAACCGATAGCCGTAAACGAACGCAGGCAACGACGTCGCGAAGCCGAGCTGCGCTGCGGTGCCCGGGATGTTCACCGGACCGATGTTTGGCCCGGCGTCGGGCCCGGTCGCCGGTCCTTCGTCGAGCCCGATGAAGTCCTTCTCGATGCTCGTGAGCGGAACCTTCTTGTTCTGGAACAGCATGTTCCGCATCGGCGGCGTCGCGTTCGGGTCAACCGTGTTCGGCCCCCACAAGAAGACCTGGTTCCAGACGTTCGGTCCGGTCGCGACGTAGACGCTGTCGAGCGCGCCGCTCGCATACTGCGCAGCGAGGTCGGGATCCGCGAGCGCCGCGATGTCGGCCGGGTCGTGCGACTCGACGAAGTCCGCTTGGTTGTTCGCCGCGACGATGTAGACGTTGTATTGCCGCGCGAGATCGCTGAACGTTTGCGAGAAGCCGCGCGCGAACGTGTCGGTTGCAGCGAGGAACACTTGCTTGCGCGGATCGACGCCGGGGAACTTGGATCGGTAATACGCGACCTCTCTCGCGTACCCGGCATTGACGAGCCCCAGCGCTTCGGCGGCCGCCGCGGGTGCCGGGCCTTGATCGCCGAGCCCACCGCCGGCGGGACTCGCCGCGAAGGCGCGCGCCGATGCCCCGCGCGAACCCGTCGCGATCGTGGCGAGGCCGATGTCTTCGTTGAACACGACTAGGTTCGGCACCGAAGTGGAACGGTTCGGCTCGACGTAGTCGCGGATCATGCAGTCGATGCGGTGCCGGAACGTGTCGTAGGTAGCGACGGCGCTCACGTCTTGCTTGTACTGCATCGCGAAGACGCGCAAGCCCTTGCGCGTCGCAGCGTCCGCGCGCGGGACGCCGATCGCCGGCGCGGTGCGGTGCGCGCGCGTCTGCACAGGTGTCGCTCGCGCGCGCGACCGGGGTCGCCAAACTCGCCGCGAGCCCGATCGCGCCGGCGAGCGAAAGGATCCGTTTCATTGCGCGAAAAGGATGCGTGACGCATCCAAATCAGCCAAAGAACGGACGAGGGGTTTCATCGCGCGAGGTATTCGCGTACGCGAAGCCGGATTCCTGCAGTCTCTAGACTCCCGGCGCGCGCGGCGAGCCGTAGACGCGCTCACCTTTGCGTGCGTCAGGCAACCGCGCGCGGCATGCCGGCGAAGACGTCGCGGAGCCACGCGTGGTTCTCCCATACGG
>JBHELL010000253.1:0-5866 GCA_046263075.1 Actinomycetota bacterium
CGCTTATCCGAAGCCAAAGCGGCGGCGATCCAGACGCTCGCGCGAGCGGTCACCACCGGCACGCTGGACCTCGACGCGTTGCGACGCGCGCCGGACGACGTCGTCGAGCGCGCGCTGTGCGAGCTGCGCGGCATCGGGCCCTGGACGGCGCACATGTTTCTGATCTTCCATCTCCGCCGGCCCGACGTGTGGCCGATCGGCGACTACGGCGTCCGACAAGGCTTCAAGTCGATCTTCGGACTCGCCGAGCTCCCAACCCCGCGCGCGCTCGGCGCGCTCGGCGAACCGTACCGACCGCATCGGAGCGCCGTAGCGTGGTACTGCTGGCGCGCCGTCGAGCGGGGGCGCGCGCCGGTGCCTCGCAGCAACAGCTGACTGCATACCGCGGGGGAAAACGGGTAGTGGCACCCTATGGCCACCGACACGAGGCGTCGGCGTGACCCGGTTCGCACCGCTCCGGACGATCCGCTCGACGCGTTGCGCGCGCGCCGGTCGCGAACGCTCAGGCGGATCGGCGTAGCCGCCCTGTTCGTGATCGTCGGGCTGGCGATGAGCGGCGTGCTCGGTCAGCGCACGTCTACCGTGACCGCTTCCGGCGGCGGCTATCAGCTGACCGTGACGTATCCCTCCGTCGTTCGTCCCGGGCTCGACGTCCGATGGGAGGTCCGGGTCACGAAACCGGGCGGGTTCGGTCCGAAGCTGACGCTCGTCTTCGATCGCCACTATTTCGACGACTTCGACCTGAACAGCTTCCGGCCGGATCCCGATTCTTCGACGTCGAACGGCGATCAGATCATCTACAGCTGGGACTCCCCGCCGGGCGATACGTTCCAGTTCTCGCTCGACGCTTTGGTGGAGAACGGCGAGCACTTCGGGCTCAACGGGATGACGGCCGTCGCCGTCAACGATGCACGCGTCGCCACCGCCAACTACCACACACGCTGGGAGCCATGATGCAGATCGTCGTCCGCGCCGCCGTGTTGTTCATCTTCGTGTGGTTCGTCGTGCGCGTATCGGGACGCAAGGAGCTTTCGGAGCTCGGGGCGTTCGACCTCGTGCTGCTGATCGCGATGGGTGATCTCATCCAGCAAGGGGTCACGCAGAACGACACGTCGATGACGGCCGCGATCGAGGCGGTATCGGTCTTCACGGTGCTCATGCTCGTCTTCTCGTACTTGTCGTTCCGGTTCGAGCCTGCGCGCAAGGTTCTCGAAGGGACACCGGCGGTGATCGTTCGGAACGGCACGCCGCTCCTCGACATGATGAAGTACGAGCGATTGACGCTCGACGAGGTGAAAGATGCGGCGCGGGAGCAAGGGATAGCGGATCTCCGCGAGGTGAGCCTCGGGCTGATCGAGGGGGACGGGAAATTCTCCTTCCTGCGAGAGAGCGGCGAGCGCTCGCAGCAAGACCAAGAGCACCAAACGTAGTTTCCGCGCATCGACGGCCGCGCTATGTTGAAGACTCACGAACGGAACGGGGGTTCGTCATGGCGAACAAGGAGCAGAAGGGCGCGAAGACGCAGAAGAAGGCGCCCAAGAAATCACTGAAAGAGAAGCGCGCGGAGAAGAAGGCCAAGAAGGGCAAGTAGGGCTTTCCTCATCGAGCGGCGGCCGCGCGGCCGCCGCTTTCGCGTTCGGGCCATCCGCGCCCCTACTTGTTTCCAGTTTGTGAAACTCCGTGCTGCGGGAACATGCAGGAGATCGACGAACAGGAGGACTGCGATGAAGAAGGCGCTCGTTGTATGCGTCTTGCTGATCATCGTGCTGCCGCTCGTCCTCGCGACTGCAGCGTTCGCGCAGACGACGAGCGGAGGCACGACCGGCGGCACAGCCACCGTGCCGGGAGGCACGACCGGGGAAGCCACCGGTGGAACGACGACCGGAAGCACCACAACGACCACCTCGAATGGTGGCGGTGGCGGAAGCGGCTGGTGGGGCCTCCTCGGCTTGATCGGCTTGTTCGGGTTGTTCGGCATGGGGCGCGCGCGTGCGTCCACCTACAACCGGGATCGGATCGACCGAGTCGCGTAAGAAGCTCCCTGGAGAACGGCCTCGGAACACGGGGCCGTTCTTGTCTGTTGCGAGCTACCTGGTGAGGCCTGCGATCAGGTTGATCGTCGTCGCGAAGATCGCCACGCCGAATAAGAAGGAAAGCAACGCGTGACGCAACGCGGCCGATCGGATGGCCGAATCCTGGAGATCGGTATCGGAGACTTGGAACGTCATGCCGATCGTGAAGGCGAGGTAGGCGAAGTCCGTGTAGCGAGGCGGCTCGGCTTGTTTGAAATCAACGCCGCCGGCCCGGCCGCCGTAGTAGAGACGCGCGTAGTGCAGCGTGAAGACCGTATGGATCAATACCCACGACATCACCACGCTGGCGACGCTCGACCCGACGTAGATCGAACGGAGTGTCGTCGAGCTGCCGCCGGCCTTGGAGAGAAGGAGCGCCACCTCTCCAAGGCTCCCCACGCTCGCGAAGAGCACGAGCGAATCGGCAACCGCGCGGCTTGGATCCTCTCTCGTCGCGAACCGGGACGTTTCGGCGCCGTCCAACCACAGCACGCCGAGCCACACCCATCCCGCATAGACGGCGGCCGTCGTTCCCCATCCCGCGGCAGGTGCGGCCTGCCACGGGCCGGCGATCGCGACCACGATGCCGGCCGCGATCCCGGCAGCAAGCGATACGACGAGCCGCACCGACGTGTGCGGCATGCACGCGCGGATCCTCATGTAGTCCAGATATCACGGAGTGGGCCGTTCGTCGGTGAAGCGGGCGCGTCAGCCCACGTACCAGGCGTCCACTCCGACGAACGGGCCGTTCGAGGACGCGTCGTGTTGGTTTCGCGGCACGACCGTGATCGTGTGGATGCCGTCGGTGACGGAGTACTTCCTCGGCGCGCGATGCAATGACGGCGAATAGTTGTCGACGACTCCGACCAGTTTGCCGTCGATGAGGAGATTCGCCGTGCCTTCCGAGGGCCCGAGCATCGTGTACCAGGTGATCGCGCTGCCGCGGAACGTGAACGAGGACGCCGAGCCGCTGAGGTAGCTCATGGCATACCGGGAGCCGAGCGCGGCCGAGGAAGATGCCGCGCGCCACGTATACGGCAACGCCGGCGTCGCATATGTCGTCGAGCCCACCTTGAACCCGTCGATCGCAACGAAGGTTCCCTTCGATCGTGCGTTGCGCTTGCCGAGGACCGTGATGACGAGGGTATGCGTTCCCGCGGTGAGGCCGCTGAAGGATCGCGCGATCTGATACCGCGTCGAGGCGGAGAAGAGATCGAAGGTTCCCTTCGACACTCCGTCGATGACAACGGCGGCCATCCCGTGCGTCGAGCTCATCGTCGTGTACCAGGTGACGCCCGTCCCGGTGAAGCGGAAGGTTGCGGTTGCTCCGGCGAGAGAGTCGCGCGTGTACGAGCCGCCGAGCGCGGCTGACGACCCGACGGTCTGCCACCCGTAGCGCGCGGCGACGCTCGACTCTTGCTCGAGCTGGGAACCACGGAACGCGCGCGCGGTGGCCGGAAGCGGGAGCGCTCCGGCATCCACGATCTGCGTCGGCGCGCCCGCCGGGTCGAGCGTCACCGTGTAGTGCTGTCCCGGAACGAACGGTGACGACGGCATCGCGCGCGCGCTCCGCACGTCGCCGAGAACGCAATCGACCGCGACGTTGGAACCGTCGAAACACGCAACGGTAGTAACGACCGGCGCCGAGGAGCCGGACACCCGAAGATCGAAGTTGTCCGCGGACACGCCGTGCACGGGTTCGTCGAACGTCGCGCGCACGTAGCCGGTAAGGCTCGACGGCGTCGCTATCGTCGCCGACGGCGGCTTATCGACGAAATCCGCCGTCGCCTGCTTGTTGGATCCCATCCAGACGCTGCACGTCGTCGCGGTGCCGGAGCACACGCCGCCGCTCCAGCCCGTGAAGATCGAGTCGGCGCCGGGCTTCGCCGTCACCGTCACGGTTGCGGCGGCGGGATACACGGTGCTGCACGAAGCGGAACACGTCGTCGTCGACGTCACGATCGAGCCCGCCGAGCCGCCCGACACCGTTTGGAACAGCGTGAAGCCGAAGCGCGCGGACACGGACTTGTTGCCCGCCATCGTCACGCTGCACGATCCGGTTCCGCTACACGAGCCGCTCCACCCGAGGAACGTGCCGCCGGAGTTCGGCGTCGCGGTCAGCGAAACGCTCGACATCGGATCGAAGTACGACTTGCACGTCGTGCCGCAGGCGATGCCGGACGGCGAGCTCGTCACCGGGCCCCCGCCGGTGCGCGAGACCGACAGCGCAGCCATGCGTACCGCGTTGAGGTCGCTTCCGGCGAACCGGTCGCCGTCGACGCACTGTGACGAGATCCCGGAGATCTTCTGACAATCGCTGTATTGCCAGAACGTCCAGCCGTTCCCGTTCCAGTTACTCGCGGGAACCGTTGGGCTCGACGCCGTCGTCCAATGCGCGAGCCACAACTTGTAGCCGGCCGCTGCGAACGCCGTCGTATTCCCCATCGCGTTGGACCAGAAGCTCGGCGACGTATAGATCATCGGCTTCACGCCGAGCCGCGCGTATACCTCTTGCACGAAGGCCCACGTCCAGCTCTGAAGGGCCGACACCGAGAGGGAACCGGTCACCTCGAGGTCGAGCGCCGGGATCAGGTTGCCTGCGGTCAGCGATGCCGCGTTGACGAAGTAGTCGGCTTGCGCGACGGCATTGGCGGTGCTCGATGTCGGACGCGCGAAATGGTACGCCGTGAACGCGATCCCGTTCGCGGCCGCGCCCGCCTTGTTGCCGGCGTAGTACGGGTCGGTGTACGTCGTGCTTTCGGTCACCTTCGCGATCGCGAATCTGACCCCCGATGCCGCGACCTTGCTCCAGTCGATCGAGCCTTGCCAGCTCGAGACGTCGATGCCGGTCAGTTGCGTCGCCGCGCGTGCGGGAGTCGTCTGCAGAGACAGCGAAGCGAACGCCACGATCGTGGCGCTCAGCAGCGCGAAGCGTCTGGACCTCATCCCCTCGTATCGAATCCGATATCGGCGCCGCCCGGCATGGGCTTGATGCACCGTTCACAGTGACAACGTGTGTGCACTCTCTGCGTTCATGGAAGAGGCTGGTTTAGAGCGCTTTCCCGGGATTGAAGATCCCCAGCGGGTCGATCGCTCTCTTCACAGCCGCGTGCAAGCGGAGGTCCATCTCGTGCGCGAGGTACGGACGCTTCACGACGCCGACGCCGTGCTCGCCCGTTATCGTCCCGCCGAGTGCGATCGCTGCGTGCATGATCTCGTCGAACGCATGCCACGCCGCGGCGACCGAGTCCGCCACCGTCGCATCGAACACGATCGTCGGATGGATGTTCCCTTCGCCGGCGTGTCCGAACGTTCCGATGACGACCCCGTTGCGCGCGCCGATCTCTTCGAGCATCCGCAGCATCGACGGGATCATCGCCGGGGGCACGGCGACGTCGTCCATCAACGTGGTGCCCATCGCCTTCAGCGCGTAATGCGCCGAGCGGCGCGCGCGCAACAACAAGTCGGCTTCCGCGGGGTCCGACGATCGAACGGTGAGCAGCGCCCCCTGGTCCTTGCACATCGCTTCGATCGCGTCGAGTTCGCCGCGCGCGTCTGCCGAGTCGCTCTGGATCACGAGCAACGCACCAACCGAATCGTCCAGGCCAACGTGGGCGAACGCTTCCACCGCGCGCACGGTCGTGCGATCCAGCAATTCGAGCATGGAGGGAACCGCGACCGCCACGATCGCGGACACGGCTCGACCCGCGTCTTCGATCGTCGCGAACGATGCGACGAGCGTCGTCGCCGGTGCGGGCGCAGGACGCAGCCGAAGCGTCGCGCGCGTGACGATG
>JBHELL010000254.1:0-3989 GCA_046263075.1 Actinomycetota bacterium
TTCTCGCAAACCGATCCCGAAGAAGCCGGCGCCGAAGAAAGCTGCGCTGAAGAAGAGCCCTCCGAAGAAGGCGCCGTCCCCGAAAGCGCTTGCTCCGAAGCCCGCGCCCGCAGCCAAGCGCGCTACGAAAGCCGAACAGAAGCCCGCGCCCGCAGCCAAGCGCGCTACGAAAGCCGAGCAGAAGCCGGAGGTGAAAGCCGCGCAGCCATCCCCAGCGAAGCCCGTGATACCGGCTGAGCCGAAGATGGAGCCTGAGAAGACGGACATCAAAGCGGCTCCGCCGAAGGCCGCGGTTTCTTCGCCTCCACCGACGAAGCCGGCCGCCGCGCCGAAGAGCGGACCCAAGAAGGTCACGCCGGAGAACACGGCGCCGAAGCAGCCCGCGAAGGCTCAGGCGAAACCTGCTCAGCTCCCGACGGCGCCCAAGCCCGCGCCGGCGCCGGCAGAGATCGCTAAGCCGAAAGCCGCGGCGGCAACCGAGCCGAAGCCGAAGGCCGAAGCGACTCCACCGTCGTCGACCGTGCCGCGGCGCAGCGCCTCCGGACCGGTTTCGCCTGTGCGGCGCGAGCCGCTCGTGCTGCCGACCAGGCAGAAGCCGGTTCCGGTGCCCCAGGTGGAAGCGCCGAAGCTCGACGCGCGCAAGCCGAAGCCGCGCAAGCCGGCGCCGAAGCCCGGTGGCGGTGCCGAGCCGCCGAAGTGATCTAGCGGCTCAGCGTTCGCTCAACATCCGAGATCAGCTTCGCGAGCGTCACGGTTCTCTGCTTGCGCTCGTGCTCCTCGTCGGGCGCGCGCGTCAACGCATCGTTCACGGACGCCACGAGTGCGTCGACATCGAACGGCTTGAACAGCACGAGCGCATCCGAACCGGTTCCGGCAGGCTGTCGAGCCTCGTTCTCGCCGGTGATGACGATGACGCGCGTACGCTTCCTCAACCCGCGACGGTACAGCGTTTCGAGGAAATGCCAGCCGTCCATCTCGGGCATCATCAGGTCGAGGAGGACGAGGTCCGGGAGCCGGTCGAGATCGGCGTCGATGATCTCGAGGGCTTCCGTTCCGTTGGACGCCTGCGTGACGTCGTGCTCGGCTTCGAGCGTGAGAACCGTTGCGATGAGCTCCCTGATGACGGGTTCGTCGTCTACTACAAGGATCCGCGCCACATCTCCCACCCCTTAACGTCGGAAGACGAGGCCCCGCGCTCCCTCGTTTGAAAAAAGGGGAGCGGCGCACCATCGCGGCAACGGCGCGCACGACTCCCCGTCGTTGTATCGGACCCGCCGGAACTCGACTTGAGCGGGTTCGTACCGCTTAAAAAAATCCCAGATTTCTAGGGGTTCCGACGCTCCAAGACCTTTGACTCGACAGAGTGGCTCGACTAATGTCGCCGCGGAATCGACCCTCGGGGGTGGTTAGTGGCCAAATCGCTGAACAGATCCGCCTTCCTGAAAGAGGTTGCGGACCGCACGGGCGCCCACAAGCGCGATGTCGAGCACGTGTGGGAGAACGCGCTCGGCGTCATCCGTGACAACGTCAAGAAGGGAACAGCAGTCAGCATCACCGGCTTCGGAAAGTTCGGGCAACGCGTGCGCAAGGCTCGTCCGGCGGGCATGCAACGGAACCCGTTCACCGGAGAGATGGTCAAGGTCGCGGCTCGTCCGAAGAGCGCCGTGCCACGGTTCGCTCCGGCGAAGCAGTTCAAGGAGTACGTCGGCGGCGGCATGAAGGCTTGGCCGAAGTCGACGACGAAGCCGATGGCACTCGCCGCGGCATCGGCTCCGGCGAAGAAGGCAACCGCGAAGAAGGCGGCGCCCAAGAAGGCCGCGAAGAAAGCCGCGCCGAAGAAGAAGGCGCGCAGGCGTTAACCAACACGGGAATGTGAAAGGCGGGGATCGAGCCCCGCCTTTCTCGTTCCTTCAGCTCAAAGCGTTACGAGCGTCAGGCGCGAGATCCGGTTGCCCTCGACGTTCCACTTCACACGCTGACCCAGCCTGAAACCGCGCACGCCCGTTCCCTTGAACGAATCGGCATCGAACGCGATCTCGTTCTTCGCGTCGTCGAGGATCAGTCCCGACTTCGTCTGTTCGTCATATGTCTTTACGGTTCCCTGCGGCACGCTTCATCCCCTCCGTCGCGAAGGATAACCGAGCGATGTGAGCACGGCGCGCGTGGCGTCGCCGACGCCGGCGCTCCACGCCGCGTCCAGATCCGAGGGCCGGTCGATGTCGAGCCCGATGCCGGCACGCGGCACGATCGCGAACGACACTCGCATCACGTGGGCAAGCGACATGTGCGCGCGCTTGGAGTCACGGCCGTACGCGAGCGGGATCACATCGGGCGGCGACCGCCACAGCGCATTCGTGCCGCGACCTGTTCGATCCGGCGCGAGCAGAACACCTCGCCCGACCGAAAGCGCGCGCACGTCCTCCGTCGACGCTGCGGGGCAATCGGCGGACAGGATCAACACACCGGTGGCGCCCGCGCGCGCGGCATCGTCGGTCGCCGCCGCCAACGATGGGTTCAGCCCTTGGAGCGGCGCTGGGTCCGGACGCGGCTCGGCGCCGCCGGCGAGGGCAACATCCGCGGCGTCCTCGTCTGAATTCAGCACCCACACCGCGTCGAGCGCGCGCGCCGCGGTCACGACGTCGGCGAGCATCGCGAGGGAAAGCGCGCGCCGCTCGTCCGGCGAAAGAACGCTCGCGAGGCGCTCCTTCGCGTCGGCGAGCGGCTTCATCGGGACGATACAGACTCGCATCGCTGTGTTGTTAGGATTGGCGAGCCGTGAGCGTGCAAAAGGAAAGCCGACGCGAACCCGTGTACAAGGTCGTGCGCGCGATCCTCGTGCCGTTGCTGCGCCTGTTCTTCCGCTGGGAGTTCATCGGGCTCGAGAAGGTCCCACGATCGGGTCCGGTCATCGTCGCGGCGAACCATATCTCATACTTCGACCCGCTCTGCCACGCGTACGCGATCGACCGGACTGGGCGCACCATGCGGTTCTTCGCGAAGAGCGAGCTCTGGAAGAACCCGTTCCTGCGATTCATCCTCGGTCACGCGAATCAGATCCCGGTCGAGCGCGGCACGGGTGAGACCGGACCCATCGAGAAGGCGGAAGAAGCGCTGGCGCGCGGCGAGCTCGTTATCATCTATCCGGAAGCGACGATCTCGCGCAACGAGGACCTGACGCCGATGCAAGGCAAGACGGGCGTCGCGCGCGTGGCGCTCGCGAGTGCCGCCCCCGTCGTGCCGATCGCGGTGTGGGGCTCGCACTGGGTGAAGCCGAAGCGTCGGAAGCCGGTTTGGAAGTGGCGCCGGCTGATGATGCTGAACGTCGGCGAGCCGATGACGTTCCCCGGTCTCGAGCACAAGCAGGACGATCCAGAAGTGCGTCGCGAGGTCACCGACCGGATCGTGGCCGAGCTCGACCGGCTCGTCCGAGAGCTGCACAAGCTGCACCCCGACGGCCCTGCGGTCCCGCCGCTCATCGAGAGGAAGCAGTGACGCGCGTCGCCGTCGTCGGCGCGGGATCGTGGGGAACCGCTTTCGCGTCCGTGCTCGCGCGCAATGGCGTCGACACGCACATCTGGGCGCGGAACCCGGAGCTCGTCGACGAGATGAACGCGGCGCACACCAATGCCGCGTACCTCCCCGGCATCGAGCTGCCTGCGTCGCATCTGCATGCAACGCACGACCTCGAGGAGGCGGTGGCGCGCGCGCCGGTCGTCGTCCTCGGGATCCCGTCGCACGCGTTCCGTGAACGATGTGCCGAGCTGAGGGATCTGATCGCCGGCGACGCCCTCCTCGTTTCGCTGACGAAAGGGATCGAGCGAGACACGCTGCTGCGCATGTCGGAAGTTGCGGCGGACGCCGCCGCCGTTCCTTCGGGACGTGTCGCGGTCGTCAGCGGGCCCAACCTCGCGCGCGAAGTCGCGCGCGGCCTGCCGGGTGCAACGGTAGTCGCGTGCACCGACGAGGATCGTGCAGGCGCGCTGCAGAAG
>JBHELL010000255.1:0-2597 GCA_046263075.1 Actinomycetota bacterium
CCCCATCGCCGCTTTTTCGCGTCCTGCTCGTTTCCCCTCACCGGCGCTCTCAACAAGAGTTCTCTTTCGACGCCGCAAGTCTACGACAGCGATCCAGCCGACGGCGACCGTTGCTAAGAATGCAAGCGATCCAGCCGTCGCGACCCGCGCCCGTGATACGTCCGCCAGGCTGACAGTGAGCCTGGCAGATGCATCAAGAATCCGACCCACAATGCCTCTAACATCCATCGGGTTGGCCCGCTGCTACGCACGATCCCGTTCTTAGCATCGCCAGGTCCAAGCGAGATCAGGCAACGGTCTGTACCAGCGGATTTCCCAGACCGTGCAGCGTCCGTAGTACAAGAACCAATCCACGATCTCGCGAAGGTGCGACCCACTCGGAAGATCCACCAGGTCGCGGCCACCGGATGATGATCCTTCGGTGTACCGCGAAGCTGCTGAAGCTGATGGGCGTGTGTCCCAGCTGGCTCGAAGAACCGCACGATCATCGACCCCGAGAACGTTTGGTATGCGAATCTGCTTTGGTTCGATCGGCGGAAGTGCCTACTGCTCACGCTTGCGCCGACGTTGTTCTCGGTGTCCGTCGCCGATGTTCGCGACCGACCTCACACCCGGTCGTCCTCGGTGTGATGCATGCTCGCGTTCGAGGTCGGCGGAGTCGCCCACTCGGGCTGGCCCACCGCGCGCCTCATCGTCGAGATGTCTATCGGCCTCGCCGATCAGCATTAGCATGCCAGCGCTGTTTGAATAGAACCCGTTGGGAGCACTTGGTGCAGCCGCGGCCACTCGAGTTCCGCGTCGACGATCTCACCGGCGCGCGCACGCGGGCGCTCATCGCGCAGCACCTCGAGGAGATGCACGCAACGTCACCGCCGGAGAGCGTTCACGCTTTCGACGTCGACAAGTTGCGCGCCCCCGACGTGACTTTCTGGTCGGCTTGGTCGGGTGATGAGCTTGCCGGGTGCGGAGCGCTGAAGCGGCTCGACGATGAACGCGGCGAGATCAAGTCGATGCGCGTCGCCGACGCCTTCCGCGGCCGAGGCGTCGGACGCGCGCTCTTGGACCATCTGACGGCGGAAGCGGAAGCCTGCGGGATGCGTTCTTTGTGGCTCGAAACTGGGTCGGGCGAGCCGTTCGAGCCTGCGCTTCGTCTGTACGAACGCGCAGGCTTCACGCGGTGCGGGCCGTTCGAGGGCTACATCGAGGACCCATTCAGCATCTTCATGACGCGCGCGATCTAGCGACGACCGGCGCGATATCCTTGCGTGCGTCCTGCGCGAATTTCTCCGCCGGCACACGGGCCGGAGACCAGCCGGGCGCGGGATATGCGCCACGCGGCCGCCAGGGTAGTCTTGGTGGGTCCGGCGGTCGGCCGGAACCCTCGAGCGCCATTGCCGGATCAGGCGCCCCGCGCCGAGGGGAGATCGAGGAGGCGCGATGGATCGCGAGATCGAGCTGACAGGGTCATCGAACAAGATCGACGACGGAGCATCGGGAGACCCTTCGGCTGCGATCGCCGAATTGCGTCGAGCCGTTGACGAGCTGACCGTCGTCGCCCGCGACACGCAGATGCGCATCGCAGGGCTGCGGGAGGGCGTCGACCGTCAGCTCCAACCGTTGGAGACGGTGCGCACGCAGATCGTCGACGGGCTGGTCGGCAACGCGCGCGCGATCGGAGAGATCGGCAAGAAGACGGAATCCGACCTCGCGCGCGCGGTTGCCAAGATCAACGATCACATGAACGCGCGGATGGCCGCATCGGCCGACACGTTCGCGGCCGCGGCGGTGCAAGCGGTGCAGGACGCGATCGGGCGGCTCGAAGGTTCGCGCGGCGAGGCCGGCTCGTCCGAGGAGGTGCGTGCTGCCTTGGATGCGTACGGCGCGCGCATCGAGGCGCTCCAGCAGGAGCAATCTCGCTTGTTCATCGGGCTGCAAGAGATCTCTGCGCGAACCGAGGCTGCGGTCCAACAGGTTCACGCGGAGGCGCAGACGGCGATGTCCCGCAACAACACGGAACGAGAGGCCGCGTTCGCCGACGCGCGGACGAGCACCGAAGCGGTGATCGAGCAGCAACGCGCGTCGTTGGAAACGGCGCTGACGAGCGTGCTCGAGCGGCACCGCTCGGCGGTCGAAGAAGCCGTCCGCTCGGCGGTGGCATCGATCGAGCCGCCGAACCCTGCACCGGCGCCCGATGTGGCGGGCGTGCTTCGGCCGATCCTGGATGAGCATGCGAAACGCTTGACGGCGGCGGTCGAAGCGACGGGCCCGGCGGCCAAGCCCCCACCGGCCGTGGACCTCGCGCCGGTCACGCGCGCGATCGAAGAGCTGAAGAAGGATCTATCGTCCCGTCCCACCGCTACGCCTGCGCCTGCGCCGACACTCGATCTCGGCCCCTTGCGCGCGACCCTCGAGGAGCTGAAAGCTGCCGTCGCGGCGCGCCCGAAGGAAGCGCCGGCGCCATCCACGTCGCCGCCGCCCCACGCTCCCGGCGCGCGCGCGCTCGATGAATCGATCGGGGCGGCGACGAAGACGTTGAGCGCGGAGATCGCGAAGGTCGCCGAGCGTCTGAGCGCGATGTCCACCGAGCTCATCCAGAC
>JBHELL010000256.1:0-9935 GCA_046263075.1 Actinomycetota bacterium
TCCGCGATCTTCTCGCAACCTGATCCTGACGAGGCAGCGCGCGCGCTGAAGGACCTTTTGTCCTCCCACGAAGGAAGCCGATGAGCGAGGTCATCCTCGTAGCAGACGACGACCCCGACATCCTGCGCTTCGTCGAGCTCAACCTGCGTCTCGAAGGCTTCGACCTTCTCACCGCCGGGGACGGCGAGCAAGCGCTCGATCTCGCGCGCGACAAGGTTCCGGCGCTCGTCATCCTCGACGTGATGATGCCGAAGCTCGATGGATACGAGGTGTGCCAGCGCTTGCGCAACGACTCACGGACGAGCCACATCTGCGTCATCATGCTGACGGCGAAATCGATGTCCGCCGACAAGGTGCTCGGGCTGACGGCCGGCGCGGATGACTACATCTCGAAGCCGTTCGATCCGCTCGAGCTCGTCGCGCGCGTCAAGACGACGCTCCGACGGACGCGTGAGATGCGTGCCGTGTCTCCGCTGACGGGCTTGCCCGGCAACATCCAGATCGAGGCCGAGGTGCATCGGCGGCTCGGCAACCGGGACGTCTTCGCCATCCTGTGGCTGGACCTCGACAACTTCAAGGCGTACAACGACCGCTACGGGTTCATGAACGGCGACAAGGCGATCAACTATCTCGCTTCCATCCTTCGTGATCTCCAGGACGACATCGCCGACACGTTCGTCGGACACATCGGCGGTGACGACTTCGTGATGCTGTGTCCCGCCGACAACGCGGAACGTCTATGCGAACAGATAGTGAAACGCTTCGACTCCGACGTGAAGGCGCTGTACGACCCGGACGATGCCGAGCGCGGCACGATCAAGGTCACCGACCGCCTCGGCCGCGAGATGGAGTACCCGCTCCTGTCCGTCTCCATCGGCGCCGCGACGAATGAGCACCGCGAGGTGACGGACCACCGCGAGCTGGTCGAGGTCGCGACCGAGATGAAGAGCTACGTCAAGAAGCGTCCCGGCAGCGTCTACGCGATCGACCGCCGCGCACAACGCGACACAGCGGGCTGACCAGGGGAAATAGGGCGCATCTCGACGCTGTTACTCGCTGGTACGCTACCCCTGTGAACAAGGAAACTTCCTTCATGCGCCGAGCCCTGCGCCTGGCGGAACGGGGTCGCGGCAGGGTCAGCCCAAATCCTGCGGTCGGTGCCGTCGTCGTACAAGACGGCGACGTCGTCGGCGAGGGCTGGCATCGCGGCCCGGGTGCGCCCCACGCAGAGATCGAAGCGCTCCAAGCCGCGGGTGGGCGCGCGCGCGGCTCGACGCTGTATCTCACCCTCGAACCGTGCACGCATGAAGGCCGTACACCGCCGTGCGCGCCGGCGGTGATCGCATCAGGGATCGCGCGCGCCGTGATCGCGACCGAAGACCCGAACCCGCAGGAACGCGGCGCCGGGATCGCAGCCTTGCGCGCCGCCGGCGTCGCCGTCGAGGTAGGGCTCCTCGAGGACGACGCGCGCGCCTTGATCGCCGGCTTCGCGCGCTGGATCGTGGAGCGCCGCCCCTTCGTGACGTTGAAGCTTGCGATGTCGATCGACGGTCGTGTCGCCGCCGCGGACGGCTCGTCGAGATGGATCACCGGCGAAGCGGCGCGGCTCGACGCTCATCGGGAACGCGCGCGCGCGGACGCGGTTTTGGTTGGTGTCGGAACCGTGCTCGCCGACGATCCCGCGTTGACCTGCCGCGTCCGCGGATACAAGGGGCCGCAACCGTTGCGCGTCGTGCTCGATTCGAGCGCGCGCACACCGCGCGACGCCTCGCTGCTCTCAGACGAAGCTCCGACGTTGATCGCGACCTCGGCCAAAGCGACGGAGGAGGCCGCCGAGGAGCTGCGCGCGCGCGGAGCCGACGTCGTTCGTTTCCCTACGCGCGACGGCCGCGTGGACATCGCAGCGGTCTTGGATGAGCTCGGCCGCCGCGACGTGTGTGAGCTCCTCGCCGAAGGAGGTCCCGCCGTTGCGGGTGAGCTCGTCGAGTTGCGAGCGGTCGATCGGTACGTCTTCTACGTGGCGCCGAAGGTGATCGGGCAGGTTGGTCTCGCCGCGATCGCCGGTGTCATCGCACCGAGCATCACCGACGCACGGGCGCTCGAGATCACTTCGGTGCGCCGCATCGGGAACGACATCAAGATCGAAGCGAAGGCGGGGGACTGAATGTTCACAGGGATCGTCGAAGCACAAGGGGTCGTCGTGATGTTGCAGCGGCGAGGAGGCGGCGCGCGCCTCGTCGTTGAAGCTGCCGACATCACGCCGGATCTCAAGGTGGGTGACTCGGTCTCGGTGAACGGCGCGTGCGTCACCGTCGTCGAGCGTGACGAGCGACGGTTCGCGTGCGATCTCGTTCCCGAGACGGTCGCGCGGACGAACCTCGGGATCTTGCAACAGGACGAGAAGGTGAACCTCGAGCGGCCGGTGCGGGCGACGGACCGGCTCGGCGGACACATCGTGCAGGGACACGTCGACGCGGTCGGGATGGTGCGGTCACGGCGCAAGGTCGGCGCGCAGGAGATGGTCGAGATCACCGTGCCGTTCGAGCTGACGCGGTACCTCGCGCCGCAGGGATCGGTCTCGCTCGACGGCGTGAGCCTCACGGTCGTTGCTGTCGACCGCGACCGGTTCCGCGTTGCCCTGATCCCGCATACCGTCGCGATGACGACGCTCGGCGACAAGGTGCAAGGGGCGCCGGTGAACGTCGAGGTCGACATCCTGTCGAAATACGTCGAGCGTCACATGTCGGCGCGCTCGGCGCGGCCGACGCTCGGCAGCTTGTTCGAAGACATCCCGCCGGCCCGCGAGCCGGAGCCGGCTCCGCGCGTCGTTGCGCCGCCGCGACCCACGCCGAAGCCGGCGGAGAAGCGTCCGGCGCCGAAGCGTCCGGCCGCGAAAACCCCGGTCAAGGCGCTGAAGAAGAAGCCGCACGCGGCGGCCAAGCGGCCTTCGCCGAGACGTGCCGTGCCGAAGCGCGCGAAGCGCAGGCGCTAGGAGGAAACGATGTTCGGGACCGTCGAAGAAGCCATCGCCGATATTCGGGCGGGCAAGGTCATCATCGTGGTCGACGACGCGGATCGCGAGAACGAGGGTGATCTCGTTATCGCGGCCGAGAAGGTCACTCCAGAGGCCGTGAACTTCATGGCGACGCACGGGCGTGGCTTGATCTGCATGCCGATCATCCCCGAGCGGCTCGACCAGCTCGACATCCCACCGATGATCCCCGAGCGCGCGCACACGCACGACACCGCGTTCAGCGTCTCGATCGATCTCACGGGAAGCGGCACAGGCATCTCGGCGCACGACCGCGCGGCGACCATCAAGCGCGTGCTCGACGCGGACGCGCGACCGAGCGACTTCCGCAAGCCCGGCCACGTGTTCCCCTTGCGCGCGCAGCCGGGCGGGGTGCTGAAGCGTGCAGGCCATACCGAAGCAAGCGTCGATCTCTCGCGGCTCGCCGGGATGTATCCAGCCGGCGTCATCTGCGAGATCATGAACGAAGACGGAACGATGGCACGGTTGCCGCAGCTGATCGAGGTTGCGCAGCAGCATGACCTCAAGCTGATCTCGATCGCCGACCTGATCGCGTACCGGCGCCGCCACGATCAGCTCGTCCGTCGTCAAGCCGAAGCGCGGCTACCGGTGCGTGATCTCGGCGACTTCACGATCGTCGGCTATGAAGCGTTCGACGGCTTCCATCATCTCGCCCTCGTCTGCGGCGACATCGGAGACGGCGAAGGTGTTCTCACGCGCATGCACTCGGAGTGCTTGACCGGCGACGTGTTCCACTCGGAACGGTGCGACTGCGGAACGCAGCTCGAGCTCGCCCTGCAGCGCATCAGCGAGGAAGGACGCGGCGTGCTCGTGTACATCCGCGGCCACGAAGGGCGAGGCATCGGGTTGCTGCACAAGCTCAAGGCCTACGCGCTGCAAGAGAAAGGCCGCGACACCGTCGAGGCGAATGTCGAGCTCGGGTTCGCGCCCGATCCGCGCGACTACGGGGTCGGGGCGCAGATCCTCGTCGATCTCGGGGTCCGGTCGATGCGGCTGCTGACGAACAACCCTACGAAGCGCGCGGGACTGGAAGGCTACGGGCTCGAGATCGTCGAACGGGTGCCACTCCAGACGCCGGCCACGGAGCACAACATCGCCTACTTGCGCGCGAAGAAGGAGAAGCTCGGGCACGAGCTCGATGTGGACGCGGCGACGGGGGAGCCAGGTGGCGGGACGGATCTCTCCTCCTGATCAACCGCTCGACGCATCCCGGTTCCGCTTCACGATCGTCGCAGGCCGGTTCCACGAGCATGTGACCGCGCGGCTCGTCGAAGGGGCGCTCGACTGCCTCGAGAAGCACGGCGTGGCGAACGTGCCCGTCGAGTGGGTTCCCGGATCGTTCGAGCTTCCCCTCGCCGCGCAAGCGATCGCCGAGCGCGGCGACGTCGACGCGGTCGTTGCCATCGGCTGCGTCGTTCGCGGCGAGACGCCGCACTTCGAGTTCGTCTCCTCCGAAGCAGCGCGCGGCCTGATGGACGTGATGCTCGACACCGGCGTGCCGGTATCGTTCGGCGTCCTTACAACCGACACGATGGAGCAAGCGCAAGAGCGCGCGGGCGGCTCGGCGGGGAACAAAGGCTGGGACGCTGCGCTCGGCGCGATCGAGATGGCTGCGCTGCTTCGAAAGATCGAAGAGCCGGGGCGATGACTGCTACCCTCGCGCCATGCTGAAGCTCGTCGTCCCGAAGGGCTCACTGGAAGCGCAAACGCTCGCGTTGCTCGAGCAAGCGGACCTGACGGTGCGCCGCGGCTCCGAGCGGGACTATCACGGGACGATCGACGATCCACGCATCGAACGCGTCTCGATCCTGGGTCCACAAGAGATACCGATCTACGTTGCCGACGGGCATTTCGATCTCGGTATCACCGGGCTCGACTGGGTCGAGGAAACCGAAAGCGAGGTCGAGGTGTTGACCGGGCTCCAGTACTCGGGGCGCGCCGGCGGGGTCGCGCGCATAGTGCTTGCCGTGCCGCAAGGATCTGTGGCCGATCGCGCGGATCAGATGAGGCCCGGATCGCGCATCTCGACGGAATATCCGACGATCACGCGGCGTGCGTTCGAGAAGCTGGGGATCCCGGTCGAAGTTCTGTTGTCGTACGGAGCGACCGAAGCGAAGGTGCCGGAGATCGTCGATGCCGTCGTCGAGGTGACCGAATCGGGTTCCACGCTGCGACGCGCAGGACTGAAGATCATCGAGACACTGCTCGAGTCGCACACGGTCCTGATCGCGAATCGCGCGTCCGCCGGCGACCCGGCGAAGCGCAAGGCGATGGAGCAATTGCAGATCCTGTTGCTCGGCGCGATGGCCGCGCGCGGCCGCGTTCTCGTGAAGCTGAACGTCGGCGCTGCGGATCTCGACAACGTTGTCGCGATCCTTCCTGCGATGAAGGCGCCGACGATCTCCAAGCTGACGACGGAGGACTCGTACGCGGTCGAAACGGTGGTGAACAAGTCGGAGATCAACGTCTTGATCCCGCAGCTGAAAGAGCGCGGTGCGAGCGACATCATCGAGTTGCCCCTGTCCAAGATCGTCCCGTAACCGCCGCCGCGGGCGCCCTTTGCCCCTGGGAAACCCTGTGCTACGCTCGCCAATCGCCCCAGGATGGTTGGGGTGGAGAAGCGCGCGAGCGCTGTACTTGCAAGGGGGACGGAGTTGGCGGAAGGCGTAGTTAAGTGGTTCAGCAACGAGAAGGGCTTCGGGTTCATCTCGCGCGCTGATGGGGACGACGTGTTCGTGCATTTCACGGCCATCCAGTCGGACGGCTACCGCAGCCTCAACGAGGGGCAGAAGGTGGAGTTCGACGTCGTGGACGGGCCGAAGGGCAAGCAGGCTGCCAACGTCAAACCCGTCTAGCACCACGTATCGAACGAAGCGGCTCGGCGGATCTGCCGAGCCGCTTGGCTTCTCAAGGCCGCAAGCCGCCGCTATACTGCCTGGGCGCGCCCGTAAGGGCGCGGGAAAGAAGGAGCTGGGACTCCTCACCCGGCGGCCGACGGAAAGACAGTCAAGCCGGCCGGGTTGCGAAGAGGTTCGTTCCGGACGCCCTTCGGGCGTCCCTTCTTTTTCCTAAGAGACGTGTGTGAGGTGATGCTGGATCGCTAACGAAGCGAGGGTGAACGATCGGATCCGTGCGCCGGAGGTACGCGTTGTTGCTCCGGACGGCAGTCAGGTTGGGATATTGCCGCTAACCGCCGCGCTGCGGATCGCGAGAGAGCTGGAGTTGGACCTCGTCGAGATCGCACCCCAAGCGAAGCCGCCGGTCTGCAAGCTGCTCGACTACTCCAAGTACCGGTACGAGATGGGCTTGAAGGCCAAGACCGAGAAGCGGAAGCAAGCATCCTCGGTTCTTAAAGAGATGAAGATGCGGCCGAAGATCGACCGGCACGACTACGACACGAAGAAAGGGCACATCGAGCGCTTCTTGGGCGCAGGACACAAGGTGAAGGTAACGATCATGTTCCGCGGGAGAGAGATGGCCCACACGGATCTCGGCATGCGCATCCTGGATCGGCTCGCCGCCGATCTGACGGAGCTCGCGCACGTCGAGACGGCGCCGAAGCTCGACGGAAGGAACATGACCATCGTCTTCGCGCCGACCAAGAAGATCGTGAAGCCCGCCGCCGCTGGAGGCGAATCCTGATGCCGAAGATGAAGACCCATAGCGCTGCTTCCAAACGGTTCCGAAAGACGGGCTCCGGGAAGTTCCGCCACAAGCAGTCGAACGTCCGTCACTATCTCGAGCACAAGTCGTCGGTGCGCAAGCGCCGGCTCTCGAAATCGGTGACGTCATCGAAGGCCGACGAGCGCCGCGTGCGCAAGCTGATGGGAGGCTGACATGCCGCGCGTGAAACGAAGTCTCACGGGCAAGAAGAAGCGCCGCACCGTTCTCGAAAGAGCCAAGGGGTTCCGCGGCTCGCGCGGCCGTCACTACCGTGCCGCGCGCGAGCAGGTGCTGCACTCCATGCGCTACTCGTACGCAGACCGGCGTACGCGCAAGGGCGACTTCCGTCGGCTGTGGATAACGCGTATCAACGCGGGCGCGCGCGAGCACGGCTTGTCGTACAACCGCTTCATGAACGGATTGAAGCTCGCCGAGATCGACATCGATCGCCGCGTCCTGTCAGAGATGGCGGTGAGTGATCCCGCCGGGTTCGGCGCGCTCGTCGAAGTGGCGCGCGCAGGACTCGAGCGGAGCGCAACGCCCGGAGCGTGATTCACGCCCGCGCCGGTTCATGCTCCGGCGGGGAGGGGGACGCGTGGAGCTGATCGAACGGCAAGCCGACGGTGTGATCGTCGTCGGCGGAGATCGTTCCATCGTCTCCATGAACCGAGCCGCCGAGCGCATAACGGGCTGGTCGCGCGCTGAAGGCGTGGGCCGCTTCTGGGGCGACGTCGTCCGCCTCCGCGATCCGTCGGGGTTCCTCGTGCACGAGCGGGCAGATCCATTCTTGACCGCGTCACCTGTCGCGTCCGGCTCGCCCGAGCGGGAGTACCTGTTGAGCCGTCGCGACGGTCCCGAGCGCTGGGTCGCGGTTCGCACGTCGTATACGCGCGATGAACGTGGTGCGCTCGTCGAGGTTGTCGCATCCATACGCGACGTCGGACGCCGCCACCGTCTCGAGCGATCCGCGTACGACCTCATCGCGACGCTGGCGCATGATCTGCGCTCGCCGCTCACGTCTGTGAAAGGTTTCACCGCGACGCTGATGCGTAACTGGGATCGCTTCACGGAAGAGCAGAAACTCCACATGCTCAAGACGATCGATTGGGATGCAGACCGGATGAACCGTCTGCTGAAGGACCTCCTCGATCTCTCTCGGCTGGAAGCCGGGCGGCTCGAGCTACGCAAGCAAGAGGTCGACCTCGGTGAGATCGCGCATACCGTCGTCGAACGGCTTGCGATGGATCACGAGAAGACCCACACGTTCAGACTGGACGTTCCGGTGTCTCTGCCGAAGGTGCCGGCGGACCCCGGGAAGGTCGAGCAAGTGCTCGTGAACCTGCTCGAGAATGCAGCGAAGCATGGCGATCCCGGGCCGATCTCGGTTACGGGCGTCATCGAAGACGGCTCGGTCGTCGTCCGTGTCTCCGACAGCGGCCCGGGTGTCGACCCTCGCCACGTGCCGTACCTCTTCACGAAGTTCTACCGGCAGGGCACGGGTGACCGTCACGCCGGAACCGGGCTCGGGCTCTACATCTGCAAGGGCATCATCGAAGCGCACGGCGGTGATATCGCCGTCGAGAAGACCGGACCTTCGGGTACGGTATTCGCTTTCACGTTGCCTCTGGAGGATGGATAGTGCCGGACGAGCCGCGCGCGATCATCGCCGCCGAGGTAGAACGCGCGCTTGCCGATGCGGGATCTGCGTCGAGCCTCGCCGACCTGGAACAGGTGCGCGTGTCCTCGCTGGGACGCAAGGCGCCGATGTCGGCGATCAAGAGCACCATGGGCGCGCTGTCGAACGATGAGCGACGCGAGGTAGGCATGCTCCTCAACGACGCGCGCGACCGGATCGAAGCGGCGCTCGCCGATCGCGGGCGCGCGCTCGCCACCGCCGAAGAAGCGGCCCGTCTCGAACGCGACCGCGTTGACGTCACGCTCCCGGGTCGTCCCGTTGCACCGGGACATCCGCATCCGCTCGCCCTCGTGACGCAGCGGCTCGTCGACATCTTCGTCGGCATGGGCTACCACGTCGCGGAAGGCCCCGAGGTCGAGTCTGATTGGTACTGCTTCGAAGCCTTGAACATGCCGCCGCATCACCCCGCACGATCGACGCAAGACACGATGTACGTCGCAGACTCCGACCTGTTGTTGCGCACACACACGTCGTCCGTTCAGGTCCGCGCGATGGAGAAACAGGAACCGCCGATCTACGTCGTCGCGCCCGGACGCGTCTATCGCCGGGATCCGTTCGACGCGACCCACGCGCCCCAGTTCCAGCAGCTCGAAGGTCTCGCCATCGATCGCGGACTCGGGCTCGCCGAGCTGAAGGGGACGCTGATCGAGGTCGCGCGCGCGCTCTTCGGACCGAAGCAGAAGATCCGCATGCGGCCGTACTACTTCCCGTACACCGAGCCGTCGGCCGAGGTGGACGTGGTCTGCGTCCGTTGCGGTGGGGACGGCTGTCCCGCGTGCAGTCACAGTGGGTGGATGGAGATCCTCGGCTGCGGCGTCGTCCATCCGAACGTCTTGCGGAACGTCGGCTGGGATCCGGAGGAGTGGTCGGGGTTCGCGTTCGGGATGGGGATCGAGCGGATCGCGATGGTCGCATACGACATCCATGACCTGCGCCTGTTCTACGAAGACGACCAACGGTTCCTCGCGGGGTTCCGCGGGTGAGGGCGCCGCTTTCGTGGCTCCGCGAGTTCGTCACGATCGACGCGGAGCCGGGGGCGCTCGCGGAGCGTCTCTCGCTTTCGGGCCTGACGGTCGACGAAGTCATCCGTGCAGGCACAGGTGTCGGCGGCGTCGTGGTCGCCGAAGTTCGGGCGATCGCCGAGCATCCCGACGCCGACAACCTCGTGCTGGTGCGCGCGTTCGACGGCGAGGTCGAGCGCGACATCGTATGCGGCGCGCGCAACTTCGCCGTCGGCGATCGTGTCCCCCTCGCGCTCCCAGGAGCGAACCTACCCGGCGGGATCGAGATCGGCCGCCGAACCGTTCGCGGTAAGACGAGTGATGGGATGCTGTGCTCGGCGCGCGAGCTACACGTCTCGGACGATCATTCCGGCATCCTGATCTTGGACGCCGACACGCCGCTCGGCAAAGACATCGCCGGTGAGATCGACGACGTCGTCTTCGATTTCGACATCACGACGAACAGAGGCGACCTCTTGTCGATCGCGGGCATCGCGCGCGAGATCGGCGCACTGTACGGTCT
>JBHELL010000257.1:0-4359 GCA_046263075.1 Actinomycetota bacterium
ACCCACTCCCGGTGGGTGCCGTTCTCTTTGGCGGGTAGGTTCGGGAGCGTGATCATGACGATCGGGCACTCGACCCGCTCGCTCGACGATTTCGTCGAGCTGCTGCGCGCGCACGACGTGTCGGTGATCGTCGACGTACGCCGGTTCCCTGCGTCACGACGGCATCCTCATTTCGCTTCCGCACCGCTCGCGCGCGGGCTGGAGCTGCGGGGCATCGGGTACACGCACGACGAGGCTCTCGGTGGGCGCCGGGCTGCGTCGCCGGGCTCGGCGAACACGGCGCTTCGCGACCCTGGCTTCCGCGGATACGCAGACCACATGTGCAGCGATGGATTCCGCTCGGCGCTCCGGCAGCTGGTCGAGGCCGGTGGGCGCGCGAGTGTCGCGGTCATGTGCGCGGAGGCGGTTCCGTGGCGGTGTCATCGGTGGCTGTTGTCCGACGCGCTCGTCGCGTCCGGCGTGGCGGTCGAGCACATCGTCGGCGCCGGCCCACGGCGCGCGCACCACCTCAACCCCATGGCGGTTGAGCAGGGAGGATGCATCACATATCCGGGGCAACCTTCGCTGCCTTTGCAGCAGCGGCAGGGATGAGCGGGCCGCTCGACGAATCCTGACGCATATGTCATCCCGAGGAGGGTTCATGAGGCGCGTTCTCGCTTTCGCTGTGTGCGCCGTGGCGCTCGCAGCGAGCACCGGCGCGCGCGCGGTCAGCTCCGGCTATTACGACCCGGGTCATCAAGGCTGCACCGGCGACGCCGAGAACAGCGACCACCCGGAGCGCGTCGAGCATGGTTGCTACATGGCGATCGTCACGTTGTCGGATCGCACGGGTCACCAGTACTTCGGGATCGGCGTGCGTCAGATCAAAGATGAAGGCGGCGAAGATTCCGGCGGCTTCAACAAGATGTCGAAGGACCTGACCGCGGACGTCTGGGTCGATCTCGGCGCGGGGCGGCAGGTTGTGACGTTCAACCGCGTGGCCGGGCCGTCGACGTCCAGCGACGAAGGCAACCCATCGATGGATGCCTCCAGCGGCTTGGAGCTGTACTTCGGGATGGACGACAACATCGACTTCGGCGAGCACGACTCGTCGGAGCAAGTGAGCAACGGTCCCTCCGACGGCGGCGGCATCCGCGTCGATGTGGATCCCGTCGCAGGGGCGCAGTGGATCGCCGCCCTCCAGGCAGCTCTTGCAACCGGCGACCTCTCGACCGTTCTAACGCATCCGTTGCCCGGTGTTGGGGTGGGTTCGGGCGCATGCGCGGACGGCATCTGCTTCTCCGCCGGCACGCAGAAGGAGCGCGTGTGGCAGGGATATGCCGCGTTCGGCCGCGACGTGGCCAACTACGAAGGCAAGCAGTGGGATCCACACGACTGCTCCGGCCCTTCGGATTCGGTGGCGCGCTGTGACGACCAGTACGTTCGCACCCACAACACGTTCCCTTCCGGTTCCGGATGTGACACCGGAATGACCTTGAAGTGCTGGTACTACCTCGACGGCACGGTCTACGCCGAGCCGGGGTTCCAGTTCTACGAGGACACCGACCCGCAAGGATCGCCCGAAGCGCTCGCGTTGATCGGTGCCGACGAGCTCGTCGGACCGGAGCCGTACCCGCTTCCGGCGCTCTACATAGGGCCGTGCGGCTTGATACTCGGTGGCGGTGCGAAGGAATGGAACGGCGGCCAGACGAACCCACTCTGGTTCGACGACGGCCCGCAGATCAACAGTGCGCATCAGCTGGTGATCGAAACAGCCTGCTGAGGTTCGACACGCACGAGAGCGGCGCGACTATGCGTCGCTCTTCTGCTTCTCGAGGTTGACCCAGCAATGACAGCGTCCCGGCGGCGGCCGGTTGAGCAGCGGCTGGAGCGCGACGATGTAGCGCGCCAAGCGTTCCGCTGCTTCCATGGCGAGCCCCTCTTCGTCGACGTCATCGTCCTGCCACAGCTCACTGATGCGCCGCCAGCGCGCGCGCTGCTCGGCCCGACCCACGAAGCGGCCTGCGACGGGCTCCCGCCCGAGCGCTCGTCGCCAGGTCCGTTCCTTCGCATGCAAGACGTCGAGCGCTGCATCGTTGTGGTCGGCGCGCGGATGCTCCAGGTGCATGCCGACCTCGAGCGCGGCGCGCGATCCTTCCTTCGCGGCGCGCATGACCGCCGCCGGCACGCGCTGCACCTCGTAATGCTCGTGCCAGGATACGAACCACACCTTGCATCCGGCCGCGCTCACGCGGAGCTCGAACCCGCGGTACTCCTTCGGGACGAAGGCGGGGATCGCCTCGACGACCGAGCCGAAGAATGCCCTGGACATCGCGCGAAGCATAGCCACGCCGATCCGCGGGTATTGGTCGGTGGACCGGGAGGTTGTGATGGCCGGATTCCTTACCGACATAGACACGTTACGCAAGCGCGCGCGCATCCATATCGAGAAAGGACCGATCACCGACGCGTACCGCGCCGATCTCGACCGCGTGATCGAGGTCCTGAACCAGGCGCTCGCGACGGAGATCGTGTGCACGCTGCGGTACAAGCGGCACTACTTCACGGCGACCGGGCTCGACGCAGCTCCGGTCGCGCAAGAGTTCCTCGAGCACGCGAACGAGGAGCAGCAGCACGCGGACATGATCGCGCAGAGGATCGTGCAGCTCGGCGGCGACCCGGACTTCAACCCCGAAGGGCTCGCGACGCGATCGCATTCCGAGTACGACGACTCGCACGACCTGATCGAGATGGTCAAAGAGGACTTGGTCGCCGAACGCATCGCGATCGAGAGTTACGCGGAGATCGTCCGGTGGCTCGGCAACGATGACCCCACGTCGCGCCGCGTGATCGAGGAGATACTCGCACGAGAAGAGGAACACGCAGAGGATCTTTCGTCGATCCTCGAGAAGATGGATCACAACTGAAAGTTCTCTCGATCCCGTCACGACGCACCGCATCGAGCGCGCATCCGTGGTACACACGCGCGCATGGCGAATGCGACGAAGAAAGCGATCATCGAAACACTGCTGAGTGAGCACGGCTCGACGTTCGCTGAGGAATGCGGGATCGAGCTGCGCGACGCAGGCGAGCCCCTTTTCCGCATCCTCGTCGCGTCGATGCTCGCCGGAGCGCCGGTGCGCCCGGCAGCGGCAGCGGCGGCAGCGCGCTCGCTGTTCGCCGCCGGCTTCGGCGGCGTCGCGGCCATGCGTGCGTCTCGATCGTCGAGCCGTCTGCGCGCGCTACGTGATGCCGGATACCCGCGCTTTACCGAGCGCGCCGCGCGCGCGGCAGGCGCGATCGCTCGGTGGCTCGACGACGAGTATCACGGCGACGTACGCAACGTGCGCGCGGAAGCTGCAGGAGATCCTTCGGTCCTCACGCGTCTGTTGAAAGGATTCGAAGGCGTCGGAGCAACGGCGGCATCGGTCTTCATCGCCGAAGTGCAACTGTTGTGGGATGAGCTGTTCCCGGCCGTCACCGAGCGCGCTCTTCATGTCGCCGAACGTCTCGGGCTTCCGGCGTCGCGCCTCGCGACGCTCGTCGATGCGGGTGACCTGCCTCGGTTCGTTGCGGCGCTCGCTCGGTGCGACCCTGCGGACGTGCTGTCGCGCGCGACGACGATCCGCCTGCGCGCAGCTCGCTAAAGTTCGTCCGTTTCGTGCCGATATAGACACCAAGAGACCCGGTCGGCGTGCAGGCGATCGGGTTTCTTGTCTCGCATTGCCAGGATCGAAGTCGCGGTAGGCGGGAAACATCTCTGCATGCGGCGGCTTTTCCCATGCGCGGTGCTCTCGGTCATCCTGCTCGCAGTGGCACCTGCGCGCGCAGCGAACCCCACGACCGAGAACGGCATCATGACGTCGTTCGATGGAACACCGATCGCCTACACGTTCTTCGCCCCGGGGGGATCGGCCCTGCATCCCGTGCCGGTCGTGCTCATGACTCACGGGTGGGCAGGTTCGCGCTCGACGAGCGCGAGCGGGACCGTCGGCTGGCTGCTCGATCACGGCTACGCCGTGCTCACGTGGGACGAGCGGGGCTTCGGCCAATCCGGTGGAGATGCCGAGGTCGACTCGCAGCAATACGAGGTTCGCGACACGCAAGGATTGATCGACATGGTCGCGAAGCGGCCCGAAGTGAAGCTCGACGCGGCGGGTGATCCGCGCATGGGCATGCTCGGCGGGTCGTACGCCGGCGGCATCCAGCTCATGACGGCGGCCGCGGACACTCGCGTCGATGCGATCGTGCCGCAGATCGCGTGGAACGACCTGCCGCGATCCCTCCGGCCGAACGGCGTGTTCAAGTTCGGGTGGGGAAGCGTGCTCTATGGGAGCGGGCTCGCAACGGGAGCGATCGAAGGATTGAACAGTCCTGCCG
>JBHELL010000258.1:0-6622 GCA_046263075.1 Actinomycetota bacterium
GGCGTGCACGGGATGGGCGGACGCAACTGCGCGCGCCGCGTGCTCCGCGATTCGTGGAAACCGCGTGGCGTCTTCGCGACCGCGGGCGGCGCGCGCCGCGTGCCGAGTTAAGCCCGCGCGTTCGGTCGATCGCGGAACGAATCGAAAGTTCTGCGCAAGCCGGCAAGGGATAACGCCGGGCGAACCGGTAGAGGCGGAAGCGCGCGCCTTCCCGTGACGCGCGCGCTGCGGCATCATCGTGCCCGAGGGAGGCGGCCGATGTGCCGCCTTTCCGTATGTGATGAGACCGACGCGACTGATGGGGATGATCGCGAGCCTCGCGCTCGCTCTTTGCTTCGTGCCGTCTATCGGTCGAGCCGACACCGACGGCTGCATCGCCGTCGGGACCCAAGACGCCGCGGTTGCCGGGCAACGTCCGTGGGACTGCTTCTACACGGCGACCGGGCCGAGCTACTACGTCGCCGACACCACCAACCCCTTCGTGATCGCGGTGTCACGGGACGGGGGCGGCTCGTGGACGGAGCTCGTGCGGCGCTCGCACGCCGGTGCCCCGACGGCCGGGTTCCTGAAGACGCAGCCGAACGACCTCGTTTCGGTCAGCATCACCTGCTGGGACTACACGCGGTCGCGTTCATGCGGCAACGGTCCCGGCGGCGGCCGGTTCGGCGTCCTCGCCGCGCGAAGCCAGTTCTGAACCACAGAAAGCCGCGAACCGGCGAACCCGGCATGGCGCGCGCAGGGACCACGCGTCCGGAATGCGAACAATGTACGCATGCGGCGGATCCCCGTCTTCGTGGCGTGCCTTGCGTTCATCGCCGGCTCGCACGTTCCCGCGCGCGCGTTGCCGACCGGTGAAGGCTGCATCGCGGCCGGCGCGCACTCGTGGCTCGGACCGCTCGATCCGCCGTGGGGATGCCACTTCGTCGCGACCGGTCCAACCTACTTCGTCGCGGCGACCCCGAACCCGTTCGTCATCTACGTTGACAACGGGCACGGCAAGGTCATCCTCGTGCAGCGATCCGAGGCGATGACGAAGAACCCGGGCCAGACCTCATCGGCGGGCGGGCTCGACACACACATGAACGATCACGTGTTCGTGAGCGTCTCTCCGTGGGACTACACGCAGAACCAACCGTGCAACTCCTTCGTGATCTCCGCCTGCGGTCGCGACGGCGCCGTCTCGGTATCGAGCCAGTTCTAGGTCAGCTCGACCGCGCGCGCGAACTGCGTCGTATACAGGTCCGCGTACAAGCCCGGCATCGCGACGAGCTCGCTGTGCCTGCCGCGCTGCACGATGCGTCCGTCGTCGACGACGAGGATCTGATCCGCGTTAAGGATGGTCGACAGCCGGTGCGCGATGACGACGCTCGTGCGGTTCGACAGCGCCGCGTCCAGCGCGCGTTGGATCAGCACTTCTGATTCCGAGTCGAGATGGGATGTCGCTTCATCGAGGATCACGATCGGCGGCGCCTTAAGCAGGACGCGAGCGATGGCGAGCCGCTGCTTCTCACCCCCGCTCAGCCGGTACCCGCGCTCGCCGACGACGGTGTTCAAACCTTCCGGCAAGGACGCGATGAGCTCGTAGATCTGCGCGGCTCGACAGGCTTCGATCAGCTCTTCTTCTGTTGAATCCGGCCGCGCATACGTCAGGTTGTTGCGGATCGTGTCGTGGAACAGGTGCGGGTCTTGCGCGACGACGCCGATGTGGCGGCGAAGCGACTCCTGCGTCACGCCCCGCACGTCGCGGCCGCCGACGATCACCGCGCCGCCCGTGACGTCGTACAGACGGGGGATCAGCGTCGTGATCGTCGTCTTGCCGGCGCCGGAGGGACCCACGAGCGCAACGGTTGCGCCGGGCTCGGCGAGGAATGAGACGCCTTTGAGGACGTCGCCGCCTTGCTGCTCCTCGAAAAAGTTGCCGATGGTTTCGAGCGATGCGACGGAAACGTCTTGCGCGCGCGGGTAGCGGAAGGTGACGTCGGCGAATTCGATCGACGCCGCGCCGGTGAGCGTGAGGTCGGAAGCGTCCGGTGCGTCGGCGACCATATGCGGGAGGTCGAGCACCTCGAAGACGCGCTCGAACGACACGAATGACGTCATGAGGTCGACGCGCGCGTTCGTCAGCGCCATCAACGGTATGTAGAGCTGGCTGACGAGCGTCACGAGCGCTACGACGCCGCCGAGGCTGATCGAGCCGGACACCGCATTCAACCCGCCGAGCAGATACACGATCGCGCTTCCGATGGCCGCGACAACGCCGAGCAAGATGAAGAACGTGCGCGCGTACACGGCGATGCGCACGCCCATGTCGCGCACCTCAGCAGCCTTGGACGAGAACCCGTCACGCTCTTCCCGCGGATGACCGAAGAGCTTCGCGAGCATCGCGCCGGAAACGTTGAACCGCTCTTGCATCGTCGCGTTCATGTTCGCGTTCAGGTTCATCTGCTGGCGCGTCAGTCGTTGCAGACGCTTCCCGACACGCTTCGACGGGACCAGGAAAACTGGAAGCACGAGCAAAGCCAGCAACGTGATCTGCCACGAGATCAGCATCATCGTCGTCAGCGTCACTCCGAGCGTGATCGCGCTCTGCAGGACGGTCCCGAGCGTGTTCGTCACCGCAGACTGCGCGCCGACGACGTCGTTGTTGAGCCTCGATATCAACGCGCCGGTCTGCGTCCGCGTGAAGAACGCGATCGGCATCCGCTGCACGTGATCGAACAGACGCACGCGCAGGTCGTAGATCAGGCCTTCACCGACACGCGACGACAGGTAGCGCGCGGCGAGGCCGGTGACCGCGACCAGCACCGCGACGCCGATCCCCGCCAGGGCATACATGATCACGAGATGGCGATAATGACCGTTTGCGATCGGCGTTACGAAGCCTTTGCGGCTCGGGAACAATGCGTTGTCGATCAGCCATTGCACGATCTTCGCGGGCAGGACGGTAAGGAACGACGAGCCGGTGACGACGAGCAGATAGAACGCGATCGACCACCGGTAGCGGGCGCAAAGCTTCCGCGCGCGCGTGACGGTTCCGGGAGCGAGCTTGTAGCCCTTCTCGAGCTCCGAACCACCGTGGCGGAGCAACATCCATCCGCCGCCTCCGCCACCGAACATGTGAAGAAGTATAGGTGGCGGTTGCTACCGTTGTTCGTCCTCGTCCGCGCGCTTCTGTATCTCCTCTTCGCGGCGCTTGAGGTCTTCTTCCCACGCTTGCAGCCTCCGCCGCTCGACGTCCCGGAGGAAATCGGGTGAATCTTCCGGCCCGAGCGGCGCACCGGAGTCGCGTCGCGGTGCGGGCGGCGGCCTCCGTTCCGTCGAGCCGGGGACGAATCGCGCGTGCTGCGGCCGGCCGAGGATGAGCCACGCGATCGATCCGATCTCAGGCAAGAGGATGACGATGAAGAGCCACGCCATCTTGGGAAGGTTGCGCACGAGCGTTCCTTCCGACGCGATCACGTCGAAGATCGCAAACACCCACAGGAACAGGAGCGCGAGTCCGACGACACCTTCGATCTCAGGCACGCGGGAACTGTAGCGCGACGCGTGCCGGCGGACGAGTGTTACCCCGATCCGCGGGGGTACGCGATCTCCGGATCGGTTATCACGTTGACGAGCGACGGCCCCTCCGTCGCCAGCGCGCGCGCGATCGCATCGCCGAGCTCGGCGGGCTCGCGTACGAGCTCGCCGTGGCCACCGAACGCGCGCATCACCTCGTCGTACCGCGTCCCCGGCCGCAGGTCTGCCGCAACCTCGCGCCCGTACAGTCCGCGCATCGGCTGCTTCTCCAAGCCCCACGCGCCGTTGTTCCCACACACGAACGTCACGTCGATCGAGTGGCGAACGAGCGAATCCCAATCCGCGAGCGAGAACCCGGCCGCGCCGTCCCCGAGCAGCACCACGATCTTTCGGTTCGGATACAAGCTGCCGGCGCCGAGCGCATAGCCGGCCGACGTTCCGAGGCATCCGTAGGGACCGGGGTCGAGCCACCCGCCCGGCTCGAACACCTCGACGTACTTGCCGGCGTACGAAGCAAAGTCTCCACCGTCGGCGATCACGATGGCATCGCGCGGGAGGCGCGGAACGAGCTCGCCGTACACGCGCGCGGGATGGATCGGCGCAACGGCGCTGCTCAGCTCGTCGCGATACCCACCGCGTCGCTGTGATTCCACGCCGCGCAGCTCGTCGAGCCATCCGTCGCGCTCCCGCGGCGTCGCGAGGGCGAGCCCGTCGAGCAGCTCGGCGATCGGCCCGGACGCAGATGCCGCAAGCCCGATGTGCGACGCGATCCCAGAAACGTCGTCCTGCAGGTGGACGACCTTCGCCTCGCCGAAATTCCATCCGTAGCCGAGCCGGAAATCGAGGGGGACGCCGACGATCAAGATCACATCTGCGCGCTTGAACGCAGCACCGCGTGCGGCCGAGAACGCGAGCGCGTGATCAGACGGCAAGATTCCTCGCGCCATCCCGTTCATGACGACCGGGATGCGTTGCTTCTCGGCGAGCGCGCGCGCTGTTGCTTCCGCACCGTCGAGCCACACGTCGGATCCGAGGAACAGCAACGGGCGGTCCGCGGCCGACAACAAGGCTGCGGCTCCCTCCAGATCGCCGTGGACGGTCGCCGGCGCGGCACCGGGCGCGATCGCCGATGCCGTGGCGCGCGCCATCAATGTGTCCAGTGGCGCTTCGACGTACACGGGCCCGCGATGCCGAGCCGCGGCGGCGTCATACGCGCCCGCTGCTCGCTCGAAGACGGTTCCGATATCGTCGAGCGTGATCGTCCGCTTGGCGAGCGGCGAGATCACTTCGGTCTGGCTCGTCTCGTTGAGCGCGCCCTTGCCGATCAAGCTCTGCGGAGGTTTCCCAGCGATGAGGACCATCGGCGAGCCGTTCGTTCGCGCGCTGGCGAGCACGTTCACCGCGTTGAGGACGCCGGGGCCGGCATCGACCGCAGCGACGCCGGGCGCGCGCGCCAGCTTGCCGTGCGCTTCGGCGGCGAATCCCGCGGCTTGCTCGTGCCGCACATCGACGACCCGGATCCCCTGCCGCTGCGCGCCGTCGAGCACCGCGAAGATGTGGCCGCCGATCAGCGTGAACGCGCTGTCCACGCCGCGCGCGCGCAGCGCGGCGGCGATCAGCTCTCCGCCGTGTCCTTCGATCGGCATGCGCGCGAGTGTGCCCGCGATGGGGCCGCGTGTGCAAACCGTGGCGCGGCCGAACGGCGCGCGCGTTGAATTCGAGCTAGAAGTTGCCGAGGTAGTAGAACTGAACGGCCGGAGCCGGCGGTCCGTTCGTGTTCTCGTTGCTGATCGCACGCTGAGGGTTGATCGGCGAGCGGTATCCGGAACGGTCGATCGCGTACGCGTCGATGCCGTAGTTGCCACCTGTCTTGAGCTGATCGGTGACATCGACGCTGAACGGCATCGACTCCGAGCATCTGGTGATCGATGGATCGGCCTCGAAGGTGATGCCGCATTCCGGATTCAAGAACGTGTAGGACTTCATCACGCGCCGCCGGTTGCCGAACAACCGGACGACAACCGCCGCGATCCCGGATCTCTCCGACCGCAGGTAATCGGGATCTTCAAAGCTCGGCGGCGTCACCGGGTCTGTCACCGTTCCGCTCACGATCACTCTCCCATGCTGCGGGAAATAAGCAGGGAAGGCCGACCGCAAAGGACACGTCTCCTTTCCGTTGAGCGGTGCGCAAGCCGTTGTCCCAGCATCAGCCGGCGGCTTGAATGGGACGGGCGTGTCGAAGTGCGGTTGCTCGGGAAGGAATCGGTCGATCCGAAGCGTGCTCTCTATCGTCGTCGGATGCGTCGCGTCGCAGACACCGTTCAACTTGCGTGGGAACACCGTCCACGAGACCCTGAAAGGCCCTCCTCCTCCGGCGACATCATCGCCGGTGTCGCTGTTCGTGAGGTCGACGTGACGTCCCGCCGCAAGACCGTGCGGATACGCGACATCATGCACCGTGAACCGGACGACACGCCCTCGTTGTGTTGATCCGCGGGTGTAGTTCGGCTCAACCGACACTGACCCGTTGATCGCGAGACCATCGCCGGGCATATCCGGTTGGCCGGACTCGGTGATCCGAACAACGGGCAGCACGTCGGTAACCACCGAGCCGTCGCATACCTCGCCGCTCCACAGCGTGAGCAGAAACTCGACGCGCCCATCTGTCCACTCGTACGGAGGATCGTCTGGGTCGAACGCGCGGCCACCCGGCTCGTCGTCGACGAGCTTCGTCGGCGCGAGCCATCCGCTCGGGAAAGACGTGGCGACGAGCTTCAGCGTCGGGTCGACGGACGCGCGCGAAGGCAACGTCGGGATCGCCGACGCGACGACCAGAAGGGCGCCGAGCGTCCGGCGCACGAACCGAGATGCCACGCTGAGAGATTCACCTTCGAAGATGAACTTTCCTCGCTGCGCGCGCAGGACGAAATGGACGTCCCGAACGAATGAGCACAGCAGATTTCGGTTTGCCCGTCTATGGGCGAACCGCTAGCGTCCGCACCGGTGATCCCCGCGAAGAGACTCGTCATCGGCGTCCTCTGTCTTTGGATCGCCGCGTGCAGCTCCTCGCACCCGGCCGCTGCTCCATCGCCGAGCCCTTCCG
>JBHELL010000259.1:0-5972 GCA_046263075.1 Actinomycetota bacterium
CAGCTTCAGCTCCGCGACGAGTGCGTCGAGATCGGCGAGGTTCGCATCGGCACCGAAGCCGGCGAAGACGCCTTGTGCGTCGTCGAACGCCGCGAGCGCGTCGTCGAGGTCCCCTCGTCGCGCGTGCACACGACCGAGCAGCATCGTCGCTATCGCCATCCAGAACGGTTGCTCGATCGACCGCCACAACCGGATGAGGTCCCGCAAGATCGCTTCCGCCTCGTCGAGCCGCCCCTGATGCAGCAGGATCTCCGCGAGGTTGCATCGCACGACGGCGGCGTCGGAAACGTTCCCTACCCGCTCGAGTGTCTCCTGCGCGCGTTCCCACGCGCGGACCGCTTCGGGCCACTCGCCCTTGTAGTACGAGATCCAACCGAGCGCGTTCAGCAAGACACCCATCTTCCCGAACTCGCGGAGCTCCTCGAGCAGCGGGAGAGCATGGTCTGCGTTCACCGCGCGCTCGGGCTGACCGAGATCGACGTATGCCGAGTCGAGCACCATGTACGCGTCAGCGAGCGCGAGCCGGCTGTTCGTGGCCTTCGCGTCGTCTATGGCCGCGTGGCTCCAGTCGATCGCGCGCTTGGGTCGGCCGAGCTGCTGGTAGCTGTAGGCAAGCGCCACTTGGAGCTTCGCGCGCTCGGCGGTCGAGGCCTCGTCGTCACGTCCTTCGAGCGCTTTCAGCCCTTTCCGGATCCAGCGCATCGCACCCTGACGCTGCCCTTCGCTCTCGGCGACGCGCGAATCCCAGTGGCACGCGCGCGCGAACACGACCGGCTCCTGCCGGTTCAACTTCCGGCATTCGCGGAAGGCCGCGTGCGATCGCAGGTACGCGCCTGCGTACATCGCGACCTCGCCGAGCCGCATCCACGTGTCTGCGATCTCCGCAACCGGGACATCGTCGAGCCGCTGCGCCGCGGAGATCGCGCGCTCGTAGAGCTGCATCGCCTCGACGTTGGCGAATGCTTCTTGCGCACGCTCGCCGGCCGAGTGCCCGTAGATCCAGCACTTGTCGTAGCGACGCGCGTGCATGAAATGCAGCGACAAGATCTCGCCCCGTTCGAGCCGCGCGTCTCCGCAGACACTCTCGATCGCGTCCCCGGCTCGGCTGTGAAGCTGACGCCGCGTGTTGAACGGAAGCCCTTCATAAGCGACGTCGCGAAGCAACCGGTGCCGGAAGCGCAGGCGGCCGCGCCCCCCCGCGAGCAAGAACGACCCCAGCCGTCTCTGCAGCGTGCGATCGTCGAGCGTCGCGTCTTCGACGATGCGCGCGAGGATCTCAGACTCGACGGTCATCCCGAGCACGGCCGCATACCGAAGCAGGCGGCGGTCGCTCGGCGGCAGGGCGTCGATCTGGATGCCCATGACGGCTTCGAGCGACCCGGGCAGCGAGTCGATCGACGTCTTGATACCGAGCCGTGCCAGCTCCTCGAGGAATAACGGGTTGCCGCCTGCGCGCGCGACGAGCGCGCGCACCTCGTGCGGCGGAAGCGGGGCATCTTCGGTGGCTGCGTCGATCAGCTCGGTCGCGCGCCCTTCGTCGAGCACGCTCAACGTCAGCCGCACCGCCGCGTCGGAGGCAACGAAACCGTTCGGCTCGTCACGTCGCGTCAACACGAACATCCATGGGCGCTGCGAGGCGGTCCGCTCGAGATGCGCGAGCAGGTCGCCGGACGCGTCGTCGATCCAATGCACGTCTTCGAACACGATGATGCTGACATCCGTCAGCGACGACTCGAGCAGCTCGGTGACCGCCATGATCGTGCGCTGACGGCGGAAGGCCCCTTGCAAGGCTGCCGTCTGTTCGGTGTCCGCCACCGGGACGCCGAGCACTTCGGCGATGAGCGGCATCCATCGCTCCGAGTCCGGTGCGCGCGACCGCAGCAGCTCGACGAGGCGGTCCGGTGGCAGGGCGAACGGGTCGTCGATGCCGAGCACCCGGAGCAGCAACGCGCGCGCTGCGAAGAAGGGAGTCGCCGACTCGTACTGCTCGCACGCGACGACGAGCGACGGCACACCGACGGCGCGCGCGCGAACCTCTTCGACGAGCCTCGATTTCCCGATACCCGTTTCGCCGGTGAGCTCGACGACGCGCCCCCAACCTTCCATCGTCTCTGCGAGCGCCTGCATCAGCTGCGCGACTTCGTCGTCCCGGCCGATGAGCGGCAGCATCGAAGAGGCGCGCCTCTCCTGCGTACCCTTGATCGCGCCGAGCTCGAACGGTTGAACCGGCTGCGCCTTTCCCTTGACGCGGATCGGCTCGAGCGTCGTCGTCTCGAATGCGGTCCGCGAGAGGGAAAGCACACCCTCGGACACGAGCACTTGACCCGGGGTCGCCGCCGCCATGAGACGAGCCGCGAGGTTCACCGCGTCCCCCATGATCGTGTACGTCCGTCGGAAGCGTGGCCCGACCTCTCCGGCGAACACGTGACCCCGATTCACCCCGATCCTGACCGGCAACACGCGATCGCGGTCTGCGATCTCGCGGACCGCGCGAAGCAGCCGGCCCTCGTCGTCCCCCAGCGTTCGGGGCACCCCCGAAACGAGGATGATCTTCCCGCCGTCCCGATCTATGTCGGACGCGAGGAACGTGACCTGGTGTGTCGCCGCCGCGCGCTGTACGTCGGTCACGAGTGCGGCCAACGCCTCGGCCGTCTCGGCGGCGCCGCGCTCGCGGATCAGCTCGTCTGTTCCGTCGAAGTGGACGAAGGCGATCGAAACGTGGCGGTGCTCCGAGTCGCCCCCACCGTCGAGGAGATGCTCGCGGAGCGCGACCGGGACCACGCGCAGCAGATCGTCATCGGTCGCCGGCGGGCGCGGCGGGAACGAATCCTCGTGCTCCGGGAGCGCGCGGTCGCGCACGAGCGTGCCCGGCCCCTTGCGCTCACCGAGCAACGATCGATCGATCGAAGCAGCCGTCGCGTCGCTCACCAAGATGTCGCCGGCTTCCGCGATCGATTCCATCGACACGGTCGTCGACGCCCCGGGACCGGTGAGGATCAGCTCTTCATGTGAGTCTCCGACGCGGAAGAGACTGATCTCGCCGCTGTGCACACCAACCGACATCCGCAACCGCACCGACCCGACGGACGTCGTGAGCTTCCCGACGGTGCGCATCCGGCGCCGCATCCGGATCGCGGAGCGCACCGCGCGCGCGGCGTGGTCGCCGCCTTCGAAGAAGAGCAACAGCGCATCCCCGCCGAACTTGAGGAGGCTGCCGCCTTCGCCGTACGCCAGCGCAAGCAGATCGGCGAAGCAACCGCTGATGGCCTCGGTCAGCTCTTCGGCGCCGATCCGTCCGCGCGCGGCGAGCCGCTCCGACAACGCGGTGAAGCCGGAGATGTCCACGAAGACGAGCGAGCCGTCCGTGACGAAGAATCGCTCGGGTCCCGGCCACTCGACGGCGACGCGCGGCACGTACGCCTCGAGGCCAGAAGCCTTGACCTTTCTGATGGCCATGAGCCGGGAGCCCCCATCCGGACGAATCGGTCCACCCAGGGTACCGGGAAGGACGACCTGCGCCAGAGGAGAACCCGGCTATTTGGCGTCGCGCTCGGCTGCGGCGCGTGACTTCCGGGCGCGCCGAGCCGTCGCCAGCGAGACCGTCTTCGCCTCGCCGCTCAGGTGCCGCTCCAAGAACTCGAGCACCGCCTTGTTCACGACCTTCGGGTGCTCGACGATCGTCCCGTGGGTCCCGCCGGCGATCGTGACCAGCTCCGCGATGGGAAGGCGCGATGCCATGACGTGGCCGAGCCACGCCGGGACGAAGTTGTCCTTATCCCCGACGACCACCAGCGAGGGCACCTCGACGTCGCGAAGGACGTCTTCGGCTGAGTGACGATGCATCGCTTCGGCCATCTTGATGACGACGAGCGGGTCGAGCTCCGCGATGTGGTCGTAATACGGCCGCATGTCGTCTTCATGCGTCATCGGCCCGATCGCTCCGACCATCTTCCCCATCGGGTGCGGCAACCGCGAACGGAACACGGGCCCCCACCACGAAAGCATGGGACGCGGCGAGACGCCGACGGCTCGGCGCAACCATGGGAAGAGTCGGGGCGCGAACGTTCGGTTGTAGAAGGTCTTGATGGCGCTTGCGTACGGTCCGGTGATCGAAACGAACGCGAGCACCCGCTCGGGCATCAAGCGGTACGTCTCGAGACACACCTGAGTCCCCATCGAGTGTCCGAGCAACACCACCTGCGCGATCGCTTCGCGATCGAGGATGGCCTGCAGATCCCTCGCGTACCGGTCGAGCGTGAAGTCCTCGACGCTGTAGTTGCGCGCGCGGTACCCCGGCTCGCGCGGCATCCCGGACGCACCGCACCCACGGTAGTTCCAGATGAGGACGCGGTACTTCTTCGCGAGCGACGGGACGAGGTACTTCCAGAAGTTATCGGGACAGCAGAAACCCGCGCAGACCGCGATGACCGGACCGTTCTTCCCTTTGATCGTGTACGCGATATGGGTCCCGTCGAACGACACCACGCAACGATCCTTCGGGAACAGCGTCCCTTGATCCGTGCCCCGCACGTACACGGCCGGCTCCTTTCGCCCCGGTTCCCCGGATGTTATTCGGCAGCCAACGACCGCGAGATAACCAGGCGCTGGATCTCGCTCGTCCCCTCGAAAAGGGTGAAGATCTTTGAGTCCCGATGCCACTTCTCCACCGGGAAATCCTTGATATAGCCGTACCCGCCGAGGATCTGTATCGCCTGTTCCGACACCTTGACTGCGACCTCGCCGGCCTTCAGCTTCGACATCGAGCCTTCCGCGTGCGAGAACGGCTGCCCTGTGCGCGCCATCCACGCCGCGCGATGCGTCAAGAGACGCGCGGCATCCGTTTCCATCGCCATATCGGCGAGTTGGAACGCGACGGCCTGGTGTTCGATGATCGGCCGGCCGAACGTCTGCCGGTCCTTCGCGTAGTCGCGCGCGAACTCCCACGATGCGCGCGCGATCCCGACGGCTTGTGCGGCAACGGACGGACGCGTTGCTTCGAACGTCGAAAGCGCTCCGGACTTGCCCGTGCGCTGACCGGATCTCGCGCGCTCGATCTTCGCGAGGAGCTTCTCCTCGCCGCCGATGAGGTTCTCCATCGGAACCCAGCAATCTTCGAAGATGACCTCCGCCGTGTGCGACGCACGGATGCCCATCTTCTTTTCCTTCTTGCCTTGGCGGATGCCCGGTGTTCCTTTGTCGACGATGAACGTTGCCTGTCCGCGGTGACCGAGCCCCGGCTCGACCGTTGCAACGACGACGTGCACATCGGCGATCCCGCCGTTGGTGATGAAGACCTTCGTGCCGTTGATCAGCCAGCCGTCGCGCTCGCGCTTCGCGGTCGTGCGCAGCGCCGACACGTCGGATCCCGCGTTCGGTTCGGTGACGCAGAATGCGCCGAGCCTCGGATCATCCGGCGTACCGAACATCTTCGGCGCCCACTTCATGAGGAAGTCGAAATCACCGCTGGCAGCGAGGCCTGCGAGCGGCAGGCCGGTCCCGAAGATGCCGAGCGTGATGCCTGCGCATCCCCACGCCGACTCCTCGAGCGCGATCGGCATGAGCAACCCGGACTCGTCCTGGCCCGTCTGCGTATAGAAGTCGAGCGAGTAGATACCAACCTCGGCGGCCTTCTTGAGGACGGGCCAGGGGAATTCCTCGGTCTCGTCGTACTCAGAAGCGACCGGCCGGATCTCTTTCTCGGCGAACTCGTGGATCCACTTCTGGAACTCTTTCTGCTCTGCCGTCAGCCCGAAGTCCGCCATGTGGAGACGCTCCTTCCGGGTCAGCGCGCCGAGCGGCTCCCGGTTTCGACCGCTATGTTACTTTCCGGTAACTTACCTTTCGGTAAGATAAGCTTCGCCGTCGGGCTCGTCAAGTGGAGGTCAAACCCTGGCAACGCGCCGTCTCAACGCTGAAGCTCGACGCGCCCAGCTGCTGGAGAAAGCCCGCGAGGTTTTCGCAGAAGACGGCTA
>JBHELL010000260.1:0-4780 GCA_046263075.1 Actinomycetota bacterium
GGAGTTCCGCCTGCCGGACGTCATGGAGGCGAGCGGCGCGATCCTGCGCGAGGTCGGAACGACGAACCGCACGCACCTGCGCGACTACAAGCGCGCGCTGTCGGAGCGGACGGCGCTCGTGCTCAAGGTGCATCCGTCGAACTACGAGATCGTCGGCTTCACGAAGCAGCCGGCCGTCGGCGAGCTCGCCGACGCCGCGCGCGAGCGAGACGTGCCGTTGCTCTTCGACATCGGCAGCGGCCTTCTTCGTCCGCGAGACGGGGCGCTCGCCGACGAGCCGGACGCAGCGAGCGCGCTCGCGAGCGGGGCCGACGTTGTCTGCTTCAGCGGGGACAAGCTGCTCGGCGGTCCGCAGGCCGGCGTTATCGCAGGACGCCGGGACCTCGTCGAACGGTGCCGGCGTCACCCGATCGCGCGCGCGGTACGCGCCGACAAGCTGACGCTCGCTGCGCTGGAGGCGACGTTGTGGCAGATCGCGCGCGGGGAGCCGACCCCGACGCAGCGGATGCTCGACGCCGATCCCGACGAGCTGCGCGCGCGCGCCGAGGTGGTTGCGGGCAAGGTCCCGGGCGCGCGCGCAACGGACGGCGAGAGCGTGACCGGAGGAGGCTCGCTGCCCGGCCGCACGATCCCGACTTCCCTCGTCGTCTTGCCGGCGTCGAGCCCGCAAGCGCGCGCGGCTCGCCTGCGTGAGAACGATCCACCCGTCATCGCCCGGATCGAGCGCGGATCGGTCGTCCTCGACTTGCGAACGGTCGAGCCGTCGGACGACGCCGCCGTCGTCTCCGCGCTGATCGCATCCTCGACCCGTGCGGCACGCGCCGGCGACGCACGCGACATCGCCGCGATGCAGATCACCTCCATGCGCACGGCGTACCGCGGGATCGTGCCCGACCGCTTGCTCGACTCGTACCGGCTCGACGACTTCGAATCATGGCGGCGGCGCGCGATCGACGAACGCCGGGCGGCAGGGGGCGAAACCTTCGTCGCGGAAGCCGGCGAGGAGATCGCCGCGTTCTCGACCGGCGGTCCGTGTCGCGACGAGGACGCTCCGGGCGCAGGCGAGCTGTACGGCTTGTACGCGCATCCCGACGTCTGGGGGAGCGGCTTCGGCCACGCGCTGATCATCGCGAACGAACGACAGCTCGGCGCGCGCGGCCATCGTGTCGTCGTCGTCTGGACGTTCGAAGCGAACGGGCGCGGGCGGCGCGCCTACGAACGAGCTGGATACGTCGCGGACGGCGCGCGCCGGCGGAACGATCCGTTCGGCGGCGTGATGGAGGTTCGCTACCGCAAGGTGCTCTGACTTTTCATTGATGAGTGGTCGCGCTACTTCGTCGTAAAGTGCCGGGCGTGAAGCAACGCTTCGTCATCTCGACCGCGGGCCACGTCGATCACGGGAAATCGGCGTTGATCCAACGCATGACCGGCATCGATCCGGATCGTCTCGCGGAAGAGAAGGAGCGCGGGATGACCATAGATCTCGGCTTCGCGTGGATGCGGTTGCCATCCGGACGCGACGTCGGGATCGTCGATGTTCCGGGACACGAGCGCTTCATCCACAACATGCTCGCCGGCGTCGGGTCGGTGGATTCGACGATATTCGTGGTCGCTGCGAACGAAGGCTGGATGCCGCAATCGGAGGAGCATCTGGCGATCCTCGATCTGCTCGGCGCGCGCCGCGGTGTCGTCGCGTTGACGAAATGCGATCTCGTGGAAGCGCCGCGACTGGCCGAAGTGCAAGCGTCGGTTGCCGAGCGGCTCGACGGAACATCGCTTGCCGGCGCAGAGATCGTCGCGTGCTCGGCCGTGACGGGTGAAGGGATGGGTGCGCTCGACGCTGCGATCGACCGGATGCTCGACCTTGCGGCTCCCTCAGACCGCGCACGTCCGCGCATGTTCGTCGATCGCGCCTTCACGATCCGCGGCGCGGGAACGGTGGTGACCGGAACGTTGACCGGCGGTGCCCTCCGCACGGGGCAAGAGGTTGCGATCATGCCGTCAGGCGGGCGCGCGCGCATCCGGGCGATCCAGTCGCACAAGGCCGTCGTGGATCATGCCGAGCCGGTCAGCCGCGTCGCGCTGAACCTGTCGGGCGTGGACGTCTCAGGCGTTGAACGCGGCGACGCGGTCGTTCTGCCCGGGCAGTGGGCGCCGGTGTCGCAGCTCGACGTCTGGTTGCGGATGGCGCGCGGGCTCGGCAGGAACGTCTCCGCGCGCGGCGCGTACAAGGCGTACATCGGCTCGGCGGAGGTCGACGCGCACGTCCGGTTCTACGACCACGACGAGATCGCGCCGGGGGCCCGCGTGTTCGCGCGCGTCACCCTCGACGAGCCGGTCGTCGCCGCGCCGTTCGACGCCGTCGTCCTGCGCGACGTGGGTCGCAACGAGACCGTCGCAGGAGGCCCGGTGCTGGACGCCCATCCACCGCACGTCCGTGGGTCGGCGCGCGCCGTACGCGTCGAGCAGCTGCGCGCGCGCGCGCGCTCGACGCCGGATCGTTTGCCGGCTCTCATCGTGAACGAGCGTGGTGTGGTCGCGCGCAATGAGCTTGCGCGACTGTCGGGCTCGACGGCCGAGCCGGACGACGTCGTCGTGCTTCCGTCGTACGCACTCTCGAACGAGTGGTTCGGCGAAACGGTCGATCGGGTTCGCGCAGCGGTGCGCGCGTTCCACGAACGCGAGCCGCTCGCGCAGGGGATGCCGCGCGAAGAAGCGCGCGCGCGATCGGGCATCGACGACCCACGTCTTTTCGACGAGCTGCTCGACGCGGTCTCGGCATGGGTGGAAAGCCACGGCTCGATCGTGAGGCTGACGACGCACTCGGTCGCGCTCTCGCCGCAGCAGGAGCAAGCGCGAGACGCCCTGCTGGCTGATCTTCGCGCGTCGGGGTTCTCGCCGCCGCCGCTCGGCGAGCTATGCGACCGGTACGGCGAGCCGTTCGTGCGCGCGATGCTAGACGCCGGGGTGCTCGTCAAGGTGGGAGAGGATCTCGTGTACTCGGGCGATCAGCTCGCAGCCGCGCGCGCGCACATCCAGCAGGCGATGTCCGCCGAAGGGCCGCTCACGGCCGCGCGCATAAAGGACCTGCTCGGCACGACGCGCAAGTGGGCGATCCCGTTGCTCGAGTATCTCGATTCGAGCGGGTTCACGCGCCGGCGCGGGGATCTGCGCGATCCCGCGTAGCTGCCATCTCCGCTAACGCCTTCTCAGCGCTCGAGCATCGCGATGGCTTCGACCTCGACCGGCGCGCCGAGCGGCAGCTCGTTCACGCCGACGGCTGCGCGCGTGTGGCGGCCGATGTCGCCGAACACTTCGACGATGAGGTCGCTCGCGCCGTTCGCGACCGCAGGTTGGTGGCGGAATCCGGGTGCCGAAGCGACGAAGACGCCGAGCCGCACGACGCGCGCGATGTTGTCGAGAGACCCCGCCGCGGCGCGCAGCTGTGCGAGCACGTTGATCGCGCAGAACCGCGCCTCTTCGACGCCTTCGTCGAGCGTGAGATCCGCGCCGACCTGACCGAGACGCGGGATGCCGCCTGCGCGCGCGGGGATCTGTCCGCTGACGAAGATCAATCCTTCGGCGACCACGGTCGGCACGTACGAGGCGACGGGCGAAGGCGGCTCGGGCAGCTCGATACCGAGACGACGGAGACGTTCTTCCGCGCTCATGACGCCTTCGGCCGCTTGAAGATCGCCACGGTTCCGGGGACCTCCGTCGGGTTGTACACCTGGACGAGCTCCCATCCTTCCTCGCCCCAGTTGTTGAGGATCTCCGCAAGCGCGTGCGGGATGAGAGGGACCGACACGTACTCCCACTGCTGCATACGTCCTCCCGGAAGCAGAAACGAGCGGTAGGGCCGAACCCTACCGCTCGCCGGGGGGAGCCTCGCTAGCCGGCTTCGCGCACGAGGTACTGACGCCGTTCGGTCTCGTTGAGCCCGCCCCAGATGCCGAACGGCTCACGAGTATCGATCGCGTAGCGCAGGCACGACGCCTTCACCGGGCAGCGCGCGCAGATCTCCTTCGCCTTCGCTTCGCGCGCGAGCTTCTCTTCCTTCGTCTCCGTCACTTGCGGCGCGAAGAACAGGTTCGGGTCGGCCTGACGGCAGAGCGCCCGCTCCTGCCAGCTCGCGTCTTCGTCCCATGGTTGTGTGGCCATTCCGGCCGCGCTCAACGATCGCGGGGTCGTTCGCGCGGTGTTCATCACTCTCCTATCCCATTCCGACGCCGAAAAGGCCTCGGTTGTTCCGCGTCCTTCCCGATGCTCGCCGAGGCTGGATCCCTCTGTCACCGGCCGTTCGGGCCGTGTGCGACCCTCTAGAACATACGTTCGATTCAGATGCTCAGTGTACGGTTCACCTGATGCGCGCGCTACTGGTTTCTGTCTCGATAGTGGCCGGTATCTGGCTCCTCGCCATCGTGGTGTTGCTCTTTCTCAGCAAACCCAAAGCTGCGCGCGAGCTGGCGACGCTCCTGCCGAACCTCTTGCTCCTGTTCAAAGATCTCGCGAAACACCCGGACATGCCCCGGTCGACCCGGTGGATGCTCGTCGGCGCAGCCGTCTGGATCGCCTCGCCGATCGATCTGATCCCCGAGTTCATCCCGGTTCTCGGGCCGCTCGACGACGCCTTGGTCGCCGCGTTGGTGTTGCGGCGCACCCTGCGCAGCGTCGAGCCCGCGGTCGTGCGCTCTTTGTGGCGGGGCGATCCGGCGACGGCCGATCTATTGCTGCGCGTCGCTACGCGGGGGCTCTGACGACGAGCACAGCGCCGTCGACG
>JBHELL010000261.1:0-2623 GCA_046263075.1 Actinomycetota bacterium
AACACGCTGCCGATGACCACGTCGTCCGCGCGCCCGCCGCGACCGAGCGCGCCGATCCCCACGCCGACCACGACGGTGACCACGAACAGTCCGAGACGCAGGTCGATCCCTGCAGCCAGGGCAGCGAGCGCGCCGGTGAAAGCGGCGTGACTGAGCGCGTCGGCCGCGAAAACTTGCGCGCGGATGACGAGGAAAGAGCCGACGACGCCGCTGGCCGCGGCGATCATCGCGCCGCCGACGAACGCGTTGCGCATGAACGGGTGTGCCAGCATCGATGCCGGCCATGCGACCGCGCTCAAGCAGCCACCTCACCGGCGCGAGGCGGCAGCGGACGCGCGCGCAACGAGAGCGCGCGTGCGGCGCGCGCGAGGATGTAGAAGCCGAAGGCGACGCTCGTGATGTAGACGCCGGTCGGGTACGACGAGTAGTAGGCGAGCAACAGTCCCGCCCAGGTGACGCACACGGCGATCGCGACCGACAGCGCAGCCGCGCGCGCCGGCCGCACGGTGATCTGCTGCGCGGTCGCCGCAGGAAGCACGAGCAGCGCGAACACCAGCAACGACCCCGTGATCTGGCTCGCCTCTGCGACTGCCGCGCCGAGGAGGACGAGGAATGCCACGGACACGACGCGGACGCGGACACCAGCTGCCTCCGCGACGTCGTACGAGATGCTCGCGAAGAGCAGCGGGCGCGCGATCGACGCGAGCGCGATCAGCCCGGGGACGGCCACGCACAGAAGCACGAGAACCTGCCGAGCCGTTATCCCGAGGAAGCTCCCGAACAGCAACGACGACAACCCGTTGAGATTGCCGCCGTACAAGGAGACGAAGAGGAACCCACATGCGAGGAAGAGCGCCTGGATCGAGCCGATGACGGCCGACTCGTTGCCGAACCCGCTCCTGCCTCCCGCCGGAAGGGCCGCGATGAGGATCGCCGCGCCGATGCAGAGCGCGAAGTACCCGATCCAGGGTGAAAGCCCGATGAGCGTCGCTCCCGCAGCGCCGGGGAACCCCACGAGAGACAGCGTATGGCCGGCGAACGTTTGCCCGCGCGTGACCATGAACCAACCGAGCGCGCCGGCGAGCACGGCAACGATCGTCCCTGCGCGGAACGCGTTCACCATGAACGGATAGCTGAAGACGCTTTGCGCAACCATCACAGATCGTGTCGCTCGCTGTGGTAAGCAGGCGCCTCCGGCTGCCCGACGACGACGAGCCGCCCATCGGACGCGCGAAGCACCTCGACGTCGGTGCCGTACAGGCGCGTGAGGGTTTCGGTCGTGATCACGTCGCGAGGCGCACCTGCGACCGCGCGTCCGGCGGCGAAGTAGATCACATTGTCGAGGTAGGCAAGGATCGGGTTGACGTCGTGCGCCACCATGACGACGGTGACGCCGCGCTCGCGGCAGATCCGTTGCAGAAGCGCCGAGACGTTGGACTGGCTCGACAGGTCGAGGTTGTCGAGCGGCTCGTCGAGCAACAGCAATTGCGGGTCCCGGACGAGCGCTTGCGCGATGAGCAACCGTTGTTGCTCGCCACCCGAGAGGCGTCCGACCGGTGCGTTTGCGTACGCCGTTGCACCGACGAGCTCGATCATGGCGTCTATCCGTGCGCGAGCTCCGGCGCGCGCGCGGCTCGACGGGAAAGGGATACCCCAGCGATCCCCGTCGAGCCCGAGGCGGACGATGTCGATGCCGCGGATATTGAGCGCGCGATCGAAGCCTGCGTGTTGCGGCACGTAGCCGATCGATCTGCGCCGCTTGCCCGCCGATGCGCCGAGGACCTCGAGCCGCCCCGCCGACAGCTCTTGGAGCCCGAGCATCGCCTTGATGAACGTCGACTTCCCCGCGCCGTTCGGGCCGAGGATCGCAGTGAATGACGGCGCGGAGATGTCGAGATCCACATCTCGCCACACGATGCGCGCGCCGAACGCGACGGCGGCGCCGCGCGCTCGCACTGCCGCGGGTGCGTCGCTCACGGCTGCCGCGCGCTTTCCAGCGCGTTCTCGAGCGCAGTCAGCTGATCGACCTGCCACCGCTGGAACGTCGAGCCGGGAGGAACGAGCGTCTCCGTGATCTGTGTCACGGGGATGTCTTCGCGACGGCATGCGTCGATCTGACGCTGGATGTCCGGCGTCGCGTTCTGGCTGTTGTAGACGTACACGGCGATCTCGTGCTGCGAGATCTGACGATCGATCGTCGCTTCGTTCGCGGCCGTCGGATCCGTGCCTTCGCTGATCGCTCGCAGGAATGCCGGCGGGGTGCTGAGGTCGAGACCCAATGCCGGCGCCATCAACGCGAAGATGCTCTCCGAGGCGCCGATTCGCGTGCCCGTGAAGCGCGCCTTGATGCGCGCGATCGCATCTCGGTATGCCTTCAACGCGACGGTAGTGAATCGCGTTCGCTGTGCATCGAAGTACGCGGCATCTTGCGGGTCGCGCCTCTTGTACGTCTGCGTGATCTCGTCGATGACCTTCGAGACGGACGATGGCGAGTACCACTGATGCGGGTTGCCGCCGTCGGGGACGCCGACGAGCTTGCCGACATCGAGCACGAGGCGGTCGCGCCGCGGGTTGGCCGCCACCATCTTCGCCGCCCACGTGTCGTAGCCGATGCCGTTCGTCA
>JBHELL010000262.1:0-3029 GCA_046263075.1 Actinomycetota bacterium
GGTGCTCGAGCTCGTCGGGCTCGGCCACAAAGCGAAGAATTTCCCCGATGAGCTCTCCGGCGGGGAGCAGCAGCGCGTTTCGATCGCGCGCGCGTTCGTCAACCGGCCGCAGATCCTGATCGCGGACGAGCCGACCGGCAACCTCGACCCGGCGACGTCGGTCGAGATCATGAAGCTCCTCGACCTGATCAACCGCAGCGGGACGACGATCATGATGGCGACCCACGACCACACGATCGTGGATGCGATGCGCCGTCGTGTTATCGAGCTCGAAAAGGGAACCGTCATCCGCGACCAAGAGCGCGGGGTGTACGCGTAGATGGCGATCCGGCTGGAGTACGCGGTCCAAGAATCCGTCACCAACATCCGGCGGAATATATTCATCACGCTCGCCGCGGTCCTGGTCGTCGCCGTGTCCTTGTCGCTCCTCGGTGGCGTCGCACTCATCGGTCGGGCCATCGGCCGCACGGCGAGCATCTGGACCGGCAACGTCCGCGTTTCGATCTTCCTTTGTAGCGTCGACAACAAGACGTGCCTGTCGGAGTCCGAGAAGGATCAGTTGCAGCAGCAACTGCTTGCCATGCCTCAGGTCAAGAGCGTGCACTTCGAAACGAAAACCGAGGCGTATGCGAACTTCAAAAAGCTTTTCGCGAACACGCCGGAACTCTTGCAGAGCACGTCACCTGACGCACTTCCGGAAAGCTTCCGCGTTCAGCTCAAAGATCCATCACAGTTCCAGATCATCCGAGACGAGTTCGAGGGCCGGGCGGGCATCACGATCCGCGACGAGAAAGATACCTTGCAGCGCTTGTTCGCCTTCTCGGACGTATTGCGTGAGGTTTCTCGTGTCGTCGGCATCGTCGTTCTGGTCGCTGCGCTTCTTCTGATCGCGACCACGATCCGGATGGCGCTCTTCGCGCGGCGCAAGGAGATCGGGATCATGAAGCTCGTCGGCGCGACGAACTGGTTCATCCGCATCCCGTTCATGGTCGAGGGGATGGTCCAAGGCGCGATCGGCGGCATGCTTGCGATCGTGTTGCTGCTGATCGCGAAGCCACTCGTATTCGCGCATCTCGCTACGGCAAACCTCGGGCCGACCCTCCGTTTCTGGGTCACCTATGGCGATATCGGTATCTATGCGATGTACATAATGGCGGCGGGGATCCTGGTCGGCGCGATCGGCAGCGTGCTCGGTCTTCGCCGGTTCTTGGAGGTCTGACCAGGCACTTTGCATCGGGCTCAAGGGGGACTGGGGCGGTGACGATTCAGCCAGGGAACCCTGATGACACTGATGTGATTCCTGTTCCTGGTGTTGACAGAGTGCTCACCTGGGGCATTAGATAACTACTGATCCAACTGAGAGCGGGAGAGGTCTGATGGCGGGGAAACGAGCTGCTGCGTTCATCGCGATGGTTGCGATGCTCGTCTCCTTTGCCTTCGATGGAACCGCGCACGCGTCCGGCTACCGGCAGCGCCAGCGTGACCTACAGCAGCTGATCGATCAGAAGCGCGCGCAGCTCCACCAGGCCGAAGCTCTCGAGCAATCGATCCTCGGCGCCATCCAAGCTTCGGATGCTCGTCGAGCCGCGTTGCAGCGGCAGATCGCCGGCCTCAGCACGCGGCTCCTCGACGCACGCACGAAGATAGGCGTGCTCCAAGCGCGGCTCGACTCGCTCGGCGCAGGCATCGAGCTGAAGCAGGTGCAGATCGATCAGGCTGAGGGACAAGTCGCCGATCTTCAGCAGCGGCTCCAGGACCGCGCGGCGCAGTTGTATATGTCCGTGCCCGGCAGTGTTCCGGGCACCGGCGGCATCCTGAACGATGTAAACGATTTCGTTTCGGCGACGGCGTACGAATCAGGGCTTATCTCCGGCGATCAGATCCTCATCGAGTCGGTCCAGCGCGCGCAGCAGTCGCTCGAGGTACAGCAGACGGCGCTGGCGGCGACGGAGCAGACCGTGCAGGCGGCGCGCGACGACATCGCGACGCAGGCCGCGCGCATCCTCGACATGCGTTCGCAGTTGTCGAGCGCGCAGGCGGCCGTGGCTCAGGAGATCGCGACGCGACGCGTATTGCTCGCGCAGGTGCAATCACAGAAGGCTGCATACCTCCGCGCGATCAGGAACCTGGTCGCCGAGTCGAACAGCATCACAGCGCTGTTGCGCGGCATCCAGCGCGGACAGCATGTATACGCCGGGAGCGGCGGGTGGCTGAAATGGCCTGTTTCCGGGCCGATCACGTCACCGTTCGGCTGGCGTATCCATCCCGTCTACCATTACCGAAGCTTCCACACCGGGATCGACATCGGCGCGCCGATGGGAACGACCGTGCACGCGGCGCGCGCTGGAACCGTCGTCTACGTCGGCTACCAAGGCGCGTACGGCAACATCGTCATCGTCGACCACGGATCGGGCATCGCCACGGTGTACGCGCATCTCAGCCGGTTCTACGTTCGCACCGGGCAGTACGTTCGCACGATGTCGGCGATCGCGGCGGTCGGCTCGACGGGATGGTCTACCGGGCCGCACTTGCACTTCGAGGTTCGTCAGGGCGGGACCCCTGTGAACCCCGTTCGCTGGCTGTAGCCCGCCTGTACGATTGCGCGCCATGAGCGCGCCCCAGAAGAACGAAGACGAGCGAGTCGTCGCGACGAACAGGCGCGCGCGCCACGATTATCACATCGAGCAGAGCTTCGAATGCGGCATCTCTCTGCTCGGGAGCGAGGTGAAGTCGCTACGCGGCGGGAAAGGGTCGCTGCAAGATGCATACGCGCAGATCCGCAAAGGCGAGGTCTTCTTGTACGGCATGAACATCCCCCGGTACGCGCAAGCATCGATGCTCAACCACGAGCCGGAGCGCGCGCGCAAGCTCCTCCTGCACCGCTACGAGATCGAGCGCTTGCGCGCGAAGATGGAGCAGCAAGGGTTCACGTTGATCCCGTTGCGGGTCTACTTCAAGTCGAACAAGGTGAAGGTCGAGCTCGGGCTTGCGAAGGGCAAGAAGAAGTACGACAAGCGCGAGACGATCTT
>JBHELL010000263.1:0-13675 GCA_046263075.1 Actinomycetota bacterium
TGGTTGTGTCCATGCGCCATCCTTTCCCGCCCCGACGCTGAGGTCGAGGACCTTGGAGGCAGCGCAGTTACACAAAATTTCTGACAGACCCGTCTTTGGAGGACACACCCGAGCGGACGACGCTGACAGATGTTCGGGCCGCCGCAACGCGGCTTGCTAAGGCGCTCAAGCACGGAGACTCCAAGCGCAGGAAATCGCTTCTTCGCAAGATCCGGCTCCTCGCTGTTTCACGTGGGTAACCCCATCTCCAACTTGCCCGCGATGAGGTAGGTCATTGCGATGAGGTTCTCCGTCGTGCGGTATCCACGAGCGCGTCGCTTTGCTGCCTGCACGAGTGAGTTGATGGCCTCGAGCACGCCGTTGGAGATCTGGGTTTGATGCCACCGCAGCACGCCGTCCCAATTCGTGCGGATGGTCTGCGCGAATGCCTGGATCGGCGCCAGGCGCGAGCGCATCGCACCGCGACACCAGCGATCGAGGTAGTCCTCCGCGAGTTCGGCCGGCTGTTCGAAGAAATCATCGAAGGAAAGACGCCACGCGTAGGCACGTGCGGTGCGCATCGCGAGGTGCCGCGCGGTGAGCCACTCGATCTGTCCGCGCTGGCGCCTGGTGAGGTTCTCGGGGCGCTTGAGCCACGCGTAACGCGTGCGGCGAAGCTCCGGACGCTCTTGGGCTTCGTCGCGGCGGACCCGGTCCACCGCGGCAGTGAGCAGCTGGATCAAGTGATAGCGGTCGTAGGTGATCTGCGCGTCGGGAAGATGCGTGGTGACGCCGACGTAGTAGGCCGGCGACATGTCCATGCACACGTCAGTGATCGCAGCAGGGTCGCCGCCGTGGGCGAGCAGATCGGCGGCGAAGGTCGAAACCGTCGAAGAATCGCGGCCTTCGGTTGCGAACAGCACGCGCGGGACCTCGAGGTCGACGAAGTTGGAGATGTAGTTGTGACCGCGCCGCGACGACGTTTCGTCGATGCCGATCATGCGCACCTTTTTGTCGCTGCGCTTCGCGCGCGCCACCCCGACATAGTGCTTGAGCACGCGCCAGAGCCTTGTGTCGTGCTCGCCGATGATCCGAGCGCATGCCTTCACCGGCATCTCCGAAAGCATCGCCATCGACAGGGCTTCGAACAACAGCGTGAACCCCGATCCGGGACGCGCCCACGGAATCTCGACCTGGCGCACGCCGTGGGTTTCGCAGCGCACGCGCGGCACGCGTGCATGCAGGAACGCTTTGTGTTGGAAGAAGTCCAGGTGCCGCCAAGTCTTGTCCTCGGTGTCGTGCACGGAGCACGCAGCGGCGTCACCTTCGGGGCAGCCGAAGCGCGCGCCGCGCGGGAAGTCCAAGAAGATGTCGAGCTGTCGCTCGTCGGCATCGAAGGTGATGCGATCAACGAACCACGGCTCGGCAAGGCCCAGCGCCGCCTGGAACAGCTCCCGGTTGTCCACGAGTCCCTCCGTCGCAACGGGGGGAAGGACGGAGGGAACGTATCGCATGACGAAAGGTTCTACCCACTCACATCAGCGAGGAGCCCAAGATCCTTCAGATCCGTGTTGAATCTCGCGAGCGGATCTTGCCGACCATCTTTGTGCCCTTGGTTCGCATACAGGGCGATCAAGTGGGCCCGCCTGGGCTCGAACCAGGAACCGGCGGATTATGAGTCCGCTGCTCTAACCATTGAGCTACGGGCCCGGCCTTGCGCGGTCAGTCTAGCCGCCGGTCACAGGCTTCCGAGCCATTCCAACGGGAACGGCGTCTGCGCGAGCGGCTTCACCGCCAGCCTCAGCAACAGCAATGGGCTGTCGTCGCCGGCGGTTCGGTTGACATGCACCTCGTCGCATCCCGTGCAGCGATGGACGATGACCCACTCTCCCTTGCCGCGCACGCTCACTGCGATCGGCTCCATCGTCGACCCGCAATCTGCGTCGCGGTCGCCGGGCTCGTCATCGTCGAGATGACGGCTCCACAAACAATTCGGGCAATGGTTCCTGTGTGCGGTTCCCGGCGCGCGCAGCGGCACGTCGAGCCCGCAATGCCTGCAGCGAAATGTCGAACCCTTCACGGGTGACCTCCAGCTAGGAACGGACGCGAAGCGGTCGTCGCGTCCGTGGAGGTCGGGTCAGCTCCCGGCTCGACGATGGCGCGACGCGATGGCGTCCGCACTCCCTCTCGTGGCCATCCGTCACCTCCTCGTCGTCCGCGCAGGGCGGCCCGGCGTAGCAAAGCACGCCGTCGACGAGCGCTCAACCGATTTTGCGCGCGATGCGCTTGCCGGAAAGACCTCGGGTACCCTTACGCGCGTGTTCGAGCTCATCGCCGTCCGCACCGTCGCGTCAGATGATCTGACGCACGAGCACATCGAGCTTGTCGGCTACCAGTCCGGCCACATGCCGGGTGAACCGATCATGATCCCGCCGAGCCGTGTGATCCAGCGCATGGCCTTCGCCGAGAAGTTCTGGGTGGACGTCAACGGCGAGAAGGCCGACGTGTCTGCGGCGCCGTGTCAGGTGTGTGGCTTCGAGCCGCAGCTCAAGACCTCGCTCGACGAGCCCGGCGATCAGAAGCTGCTGCAGCTCCCGAACGAGTAGCCGGAGAACTTACGCCCGAGGGGTCGGCGGCAGGAACAGCATCGGGTTGTACACGTGGTCCTTGAAGTACACCTCGAAGTGCAGGTGCGGTCCGGTGCTGTGTCCGGTGCTCCCGCAGCGCCCGATGACCGTGTTGTTGCCGACGATGCGGCCGACCTTGCCGTAGTAGGCGGACAGGTGCGCGTACAGCTCGCGGTAGGGGCCGTGCGTGACGATCGCGACGTTACCGTAGAACGGCATCGTCCCGAGGAAGACTTGTCGTCCACCGTGCGCGACGGCGATAGGTGTTCCGATCGCGCATGCGATGTCCATACCGTGATGAAAGGTACCGTCGGGGCGAGGCGTCCCGAACGGGTCTGTGACCCAACCCGTAATGAGGGGCCATGCGAGGCCGGCACGGCTGCGCGCGCGCGTTGCCAGGATCGCTTGCTCCCGGCGAGCCGCAGCCTGTGCAGGCGTCGGCCGTGCGACCGCGCGCGGCCGAGCAACTCTCTTCGGCGGCGCCTTGACGACGACGGGCGGCGGCGGCGGCGGTGTCGGTGTCGAAACCACGGCGGCAGGGCTCGCGGCGAGCTCGGCGCGCGCGCCGAACGAGGTAAGCGGCGTCAAGCCGAACGCGAGCAACGCTGAGACGACGACGGGAACGAACGAGCTCAAGCGAAACATACGCATAGAAGCAACCCCCAGAACCCCGCGCGCGGGCCGCGCGCATAGACAACTGTTCGGATCGCAGCGCGGCGGCGTCACCGCGGCGATGAGTCATTTCTATCTGCCTACCTCGGGCGCGGCGCCCCGCAAATGTAGGGTCTGGAGCGGGACATCGTCTCTAGGAATCCGCAGAGGAGGAAGATGCTGTCTGCAAAGGGTATAAAACGGTCGTGATCCGGCCGAAGATCGAACGCGCTCTGCTCGTCTGCACAGTGTTCGCAGCGGCCTGCACACACAACGCCGCAACGCCGGCGAATACGCCGTCAACATCCAGCCCGACGTCGAGCCCGGCGCAGTCATCGCCGCCGCCGGCAACTCCGACCTCCACGGCGTCCCCGCAAGGGGACCCGGCCGATTGGCCCACGTACCATCACGACGCGCTGCGCACGGCCGTCGCAGGAGATCAGGCGAAGGCTCGAACGATCAAGCCCGCGTGGACGTCGAACGCGCTCGACGCAGACGTGTATGCGCAGCCGCTCGTCGTCGGCGACCGCGTGTACGTCGCGACCGAAGCGAACTCCGTGTACGCGCTCGACGCATCGACGGGCAAAACGGTGTGGCAGCGCGCGCTCGGCGCGCCGGTGCCGGGCACGTCGCTTCCGTGTGGGAACATCGATCCGTCGGGGATAACCGGAACGCCGGTGATCGATACGACGGCGAACGCGTTGTACGTCGTCGCGTTCCTGCGGAGCGGCCCTCATCACGAGTTGTATGCGCTCGATCTCGACGGCGGAGGGATCACGTGGCACCGCGCGATAGACCCGCCGCGGCTATCGCCTCGCGTCGAGCAAGAACGAGGAGCGCTCGCACTCGCGAACGGCCGCGTGTACGTTCCGTTTGGCGGCTTGCAAGGTGACTGCGGCTCGTACAAAGGTGCCGTCGTCTCGTCGCCGCTCGACGGGAAGGGCGCGCTGCAGAGCTACGTGGTTCCGGCCGCGCGCGAAGGAGGCATCTGGAACCCCGGTGGTCCCGTCGCCGATCCCGGCGGCGACGTATGGGTCACGACCGGGAACAGTGCTTCGCGTGGCTCCTTCAACTACGGCAACGCGGTGATCCGGCTGACGAGCGCGCTGACGGTCCGCGACTACTTCGCTCCGTCGAACTGGGAATCGTTGAACCGGACCGATACCGATCTCGGGTCTGTATCGCCGGTGCTGGTCTCCGGCGCTCGCGCCTTCATCGTCGGGAAGGCAGGCATCGGGTATCTGCTCAACCGCAACCAGCTCGGCAACATCGGTGGACAGGTCATCTCGCGCGGGTTGTGCTCGCGCGCGTTCGGCTCGGCTGCATGGCTCGACGGGCGGATCTACGTCACGTGCGAGGACGCGCTGGTCGCGATCCGCATCGCCAACGACAATATCTCGGTCCTGTGGCGCGACGATACGGCTGCAGGGCCGTCGATCATCGCGGCGGGACTCGTCTGGTCGATCCGTTACAACGGCACGCTGACGGCGAGCTCCCCGACCGGCGGCAACGTCGTGTTCCACGTCCGGCTGCCGGGTCACGTGTCGCGCTTCGCGTCGCCGAGCGCGGCGAACGGGCGGCTCTTCGCACCAGCAGGCAACAAGATCGTCGCGTTCGCGCTGCGCTGAGCGCGGTCAGCGCACGTTGCGCGCGCGCGTCATCCGCGATGCGAGCTGGGACGCCAACGTGCGCGCGGCGCTCGCCGCCTGATCACTTCGCCAGGGCGTTCCGGATCGCGTTGTCGTACCCGAAGAACTGATCCTCGAGCGGACGAGCCGGCTCGGCGATCGATCCGTTCATAACGTCGAGCGCGCGAGCGATCGAGCGCTCGTTAATCGCGCCATAGCCGACGAACGGATACAGCGTTCCCGCGTCGGGGAGCTGGTACCAGCCGAGTGGAAGGTTGAAGCAGCCGTTGCAGTACGGGTTGCTCGCCGGACCACGTCCAAGCTCTTCCACCGTCGGCGCGCGCCCCGCGGCCGTCCATTGGAGCGATCCGTCGTCGCGGCCTTCAGCAGGATGCGCTTCTGCCGTGTGAAGCAGCAACGACTTCGCTTCATCGAGCGTGAAGGTTCCGTCCGACAGCGGCCCGCTCGACGGAAGCGGCCAGCCGGCAGGCGCTTGCGCGACGACACCGTTATGGATCCCCCATTGGTCCGAGCCGAGGATGCGCCGCGCTTCGTACATGATGCGCGCCATGCCACCCGCGGCGTAGGGCGAAGCCGCGCTCGTGCAACACGCAACCGAGTCGGGACCGTACGCAGTGATCGAGTGATAGTCGGCCATCCAGCCGCCGTAGCCGTCGGCAACGACGTTGGGCGGCGAGCCGCTCCACAGCGCCATGCGTCCGTTGTCGTGCGCACCGACGGAGATGACGCCTGGCGCGTGCGTGGATTCAAGATCTGCCGGGTCGGGTGCGAAGCCCTGACTCCCGCCCGTACCGTTCCCCGAAGCGGCGAACACGGCCATCTTGCTCGCCGCTTCCTTGAACGTCGCGTTGACGTTCGTCTGCGATGCAGGTCCGGGCACCGTCTCCGCCCAGGAGTTGCTCTGAACGTCGATCCAGCCTTGATCTGCGGCCCACTTCACGCTGTCGGCGCCGAGGCCTTCGATCTCGACGATGCGCGCATCCGGCGCGAGCGAGTGCTGCAACGTCGGATCGCCTTGCACACCGCCGGCCGCACGGGACGCCGTCATCGTCCCGTGGCCGAAATCGTCGAGCCCGCGGTTCTCGAGGCAGGGACTCGGTCCGCGGACGTTGTTGATCGGCGACATGTCGAGCGGCCCCGGGCAGCGTGTGCCGCCGGGCGCCATCGAGATCAAGCCGATGATCCGCGTGCCCGGCACCCAATACAGCTGACCCGGATGCACCGAGACCCAGATGTAGTCATCGTCCTGAACGGCGGTCGCGTAGTCGGGCGCGTCGAGCGTCAGGTCGAGCCGCGTTGCGCTGCACGGGTAGTTCGGGATGTAGGTGCACGGGTGCTGGTACGCCTGCGGCGACGTGTCGCGGAAGGCGACGTTGTACGGGTTGATACCCGTGTCGATCAGTGCGACGACGACATGCGGAGTCGTGACGGGCGCGATGTCTGCTGCGCTGCGCGCGAACGGGCCCATCGAAGCGACGAGGACCGCAAGACAAAGGATCGATCGGATCCGGCTCATGCCGCTAGGTTCTCCCCGCCGAGCCGGAAACCCTTCTCGGCCGCCTCCGCTAGAGTCGCGCGAGAGCCGGCCGCGGGGGGCGGATGCGCAAGACAACGGGACCATTGCTTCTCGGGCTGGCAGGCCTGGCGTTTCACGCCGTCGTCGCCTATCACTCGACCTTCGGTCAGCGGCTCGACAACTTCCCCGTCCGGTTCAGGCTGTCGATCTACGTCCAGCTTTGGCTCCCCCTCCTGCTGGCGTTCGCGATCATCGTTTCCATGTTCGTCGCGCTCGATCACTACATGGCCGGAGCCGCTCCGGCGGGAGGTGCGCTCGCCGGTTTGGGCGGACTATCGATCATCAACGCGATCTCGTTCCTGATAGCCGACACGAGCTGGGTCGGCTATGTCTTCGTCCTTGGTGGAGCGCTCTACATCATCGCGGGCCTGCTCGCGATAAGTGAAACCGCAGGAGGCGCGCGCGCGATGCGGGTGTGCGGCCTGGGCCACGAGATGGCACCCGATGCGAACTTCTGCGCGATCTGCGGCTCGCCACCGGTCACGGGGGCCCTTCCCGATCATCAAGGCGCTGAGGAGTCGGCGGACCCGGCCTGACCACGTTTTCGCCCGACCGCCGGCGCAGCAGGGAGGCGCGCCTCCCGCCCCGAATATCTGGGCAGACCGCCCCCAACCGAGGACGAGCCCGATGATCCGACGACGCAAGCTCTCGACCATGATCGCCGTCGGGGCGATCGCGACCGTCTCTCTGGTCTCGCCCGTAAGCCGCGCGGCAACCGATCCGTGGACGGGCGTCCCGCAGACGTGGGGCGCGCGCACACGCGCTCCGGTGCCAGCGGATCGCTACGAGATGGCAGGCGGTTGCTACGCGATCCGCGGGCCACTCGGGTACGTCGCGCGCGCGGCAGCGGGCTTCGCGGCGACGGCCGCAAGCCAAGCATCCGCCGAGCCGTTCTTCTTCCAAGCGACGGGTCTCGGCACGTATCTGTTGTACGGCACGAAGAAGGACTTCCTCGCTGCGAGCGAAGGTGCGCTCGCGCAAGGCGCGTACACCGTCACGAAGTCGATCCCGGGCCAAGACGCCGGCGGGGTCGCGTACGAGCAGACCGACGCAGCCGCCGACGCCGTGGCGCACAGCGACGCGAACAAAGCATCCGGACGCGGCGCGTCGATCGTCGCGGCAACAACGCCGAGCGAGCTCGCCGACTGGACGATCGTGAAAGACGGCGCAGCGTTCTCGATCACGTTGCCGGCGACGAGCCAAGCGCTCGCCACAGACACGGCAGACACGCTCATCCCATCGACGAACCCGACGCCGTTCCGGCTGGAGCTGCTCGACGCTGGATGCACTCCCTACCCCGAGATAGAGATCAACGTCGACGGACCTGTGTACGGCTCGGCGGATAGTTTCGACGAGGTGCGTGGGTTCATGGACCTGCACCTGCACATGATGGCGTACGAGTTCCTGGGCGGCCGCGCGCGATGCGGTAAGCCGTGGGATCGCTTCGGTGCTCCGTACGCCTTACAGGACTGCGCGGATTCGCAACCGAACGGGTACGGCGCCGTCCTCGAGCAGGTTCTCGAAGGACGTCCGAGCGGACAAGGTACCGACGGCTGGCCGACGTTCAAGGCGTGGCCACGGTACGACGCGCTCACGCACGAGCAGGTCTATTACCGCTGGCTCGAGCGCGCGTGGCGCGGGGGTCTGCGCCTGGCCACGGTGCTGTTCGTCGACAACCATGCGCTGTGCACCATCTATCCGTTCCACGAGCACGGTTGCAACGAGATGGACACGATCAGGCTCGAAGCGAAGCGGTTGCACGAGCTCCAGGATTACATCGACGCGCAGTGGGGTGGACCGGGGAAGGGATGGTTCCGCATCGTCGAAGATCCGTTCCAAGCGCGCGCGACGATGAACGAGGGCCGTCTCGCGATCGTGCCGGGGATCGAGACGTCGATCCCGCTCGACTGCGGCATCATGCTCGACGTCCCGACGTGCAACGAAGATCAGATCGCGAAGGGGCTCGACGAGGTTTACAACGACCTCGGCGTGCGGCAGATGTTGATCCTCAACAAGTTCGACAACGCTTTCACGGGTGTTGCCGGCGACAGCGGAACGACCGGCGTCATCGTGAACCAAGGCAACAAGCTCGAAACGGGCAACTACTGGCGCATGGAGACGTGCACGCCGAGCGAGCAGGCGGCCGGCACGACCGACAACACGCAGATCAACCCGGTCGATCAATCGGGAGCGCCTTCGGATGTCGCGGGACGCGACACGCTGGTCTCGAAGATGCTGACGTTGTTCTCGCATACCGGCGCTGCGCCGGTCTATCCGGCCGGTCCTCATTGCAACGGGATGGGCATGACGTCGCTCGGCGAGACCATGCTCCGAGGGATGATCGCGCGCCACATGCTGTTCGACCCCGACCACATGAGCGCGCGCGCGCGTAAGCAGGCGTTGAACTTCATGAACGCGCAACACTATTCCGGTGTGCTGTCGAGCCACAGCTGGTCCGACGACCCGAGCTATCAAGCGATCGAGCACATGGGCGGCGTCGTGACACCGATGGCGCGCGACTCGACGGGTTTCTTGAGCAAATGGCGGCGATACAAGTCTCTGTGGGCCGATCCCAGGTACCGCTTCGGCCTTGGGTGGGGATCGGACATGAACGGGTTCGCGACGCAAGGCGCACCGCGCAACCCGAGCGCGTCGCAGCATCCGGTGACCTATCCGTTCGACGCGTTCCCGTTCAACAACAGCGTGAGCGTCGATCATCAAGTGAGCGGGACGCGCACGTACGACATCAACAAGGACGGCGTCGCTCATTACGGGATGTATCCGGATTGGATCGAGGATCTGCGGATGCTGGCGGGATCGGATGCCGCGGAGATCACCGAGGACCTCGAGCAAGGGCCGGAGGCGTACCTCGAGATGTGGGAGCGCGCGCTCGGCATCCGGGGGAACGCGTGCGCAGACGATGTTGCCGACGTCACCGACGGGCAGCTGTCGGCGCTGCACGTTGGGATGTCGCCGCAAGACGTCCTCTGGGCGCTCGGACAACCGTCGTCGCGGATCGGCGGCGCGTTCACCTACTGCATGACGGGCGCGCGCACGGGCACGCTGCAGTTCTCACCCGACGGCTCGCTCGCAAGTTGGGCCGTTTCTTGATGCGCAGCCGACCATGATGTGCCGCAGGCGGGAGCCCTCCCGGGTGCTACGCGACGCGAAGCTACCCTGCCGCATCGCCGATCTTTGAAAGAGCGCTTCCACGGCCCGCTGATCGGAGCACGCCGGGACGGCGGCCCGTCTCGCGCGAGCTAGAGCGTGCCTGAGTCCACGTCTCGGATGAACCGGAGCACGCCGTCGAAATACGTCGTCTGGTCGTCGTACATGCACCAGTGCGCGCCATTCTCGCAGTACAAGAATCGCCCCCGACGCACCGCGCGCGACATCCGCTCCATGTGTCCCGGGTCCATCGTGTCATAGCGCGCGCCGATGACGAGCGTGGGTACGGTGATGTCGCCGAGATCGGCAAACCGGTCCCACTTCTCGAGGCGTCCGCTCGCGCCCAGCTCGCTCGGACCTTGCATCAAGGAGTAGACGTGCTGGTTCGTGTGGGCCAGCGCGCGATTCACCGGATCCGGCCAAGCGTCGAGCGGCATGCGCAGCGCGTGCTCAACGTAATGATGCTCCATGAGCAATTCCATGTAGCGCGGGTCGTCCGTCGTCCCGGTCGCTTCGAAGTTCTTGATCTCGGCGAGCACGCGTTGGTCCATCGCCGGCATGATGACAGTCTCCGCATACGCGTTGTACTCCGGAACACTGCTCATCATGTTGGAGATGAGCAAGCCCTTCAGATGCTCCTGGTGTGCGAGCGCGTACTCGATCGCGAGCAAACCGCCCCAGGAATGGCCGAGCAGGTAGAAGTTCTCGGGGCCGAGGCCGAGCGCGCGCCGGACCTGCTCGACCTCAGCGACGAACCGCTCGGTGACCCATAAGTCGTCGTCTTCCGGTTGATCGCTGTAGAACGACCCGAGCTGGTCGTAGTAGTAGTACTCGATCCCGGCTCCAGGAAAGAAGGAGTCGCACGCTTCCCAATACTCGTGCGTCATCGCCGGCCCTCCGTGCAGGAGAAGCACCTTCACACGAGGGTTGTTGCCGACCCGTTTCGTCCAGACCTTGAAGGATCCCTTCGGCGTGTCGATCGGGATCAGCCGCGCGCCACCGGAAAGGGCGTCGTCACGCCCCGAGACATCGAAGTACGCGCTCATAGCGGCCACGGCAGGACGATATCCAAATCGCGGGCGAACATCGAGCGCGCGGCGGACCAGAAGCGCGCGTACAGCGTCGCGTCTGGTAAACCTCCGCCACATGTCTCGGATCGTCATCGTCGGGGGCGGAATCGTCGGGTTGTCGACGGCGATGATGCTCGTCGAGCGCGGACACGACGTCGTCGTGTGCGAACGGGACCCACACCCCGTGCCCGGCTCGGCCGAAGAAGCGTGGGAGACGTGGGAGCGCCGCGGCGTCGCGCAGTTCCGCCAGCCGCACTATCTGCATCCGGGCGGGCGCGAGATCCTCGATGAGCGGTTGCCCGATGTGAAGGAGTCGCTCCTCGCGGCCGGCGCCATCACGATGGACACGCTCGGGCAGCTCCCGCCGATGATCACCGACCGCGAGCCCCGCGTGGGCGACGAGCGTTTCATCACCGTCACCGCGCGCCGGCCGATCATCGAGTACGCGGTCGCGCGCGTGGCGGACAAGCTCGTCGACGTGCGACGCGGCGTCGGCGTTGCCGGATTGACGAGCCGCGATGGAACCGCCGTGCCGCACGTGACCGGAGTGCGGCTCGACGCTGGAGAGACGTTGCCGGCCGATCTCGTCATCGACGCGATGGGACGGCGGTCGGTGCTGCCGGAGTGGTTGACGCAGATCGGCGCGCGCGCGCCGTACGAAGACGCCGAAGATTGCGGGTTCACGTACTACACGCGGTACTTCCGCGGGTCGAGGCCGCAGATCGTGTCGGGCGGGCTGACGCCGTACGAGTCGTTCTCGATCCTGACGCTGTACGGCGATGCCGAGACGTGGTCGGTGACGGTGTTCATCTCGTCGCGCGACACCGTGTTGAAGTCACTGCGCGAGGCGGAGCGGTGGAACGCGGTGGTCGCGGCGTGTCCGTTGCAAGCGCATTGGTTGCAGGGTGAGGTGACGACAGAGGTCGAGGCGATGGCGGGCATCATCGACCGGTCGCGGCGCCTTGTTGTGGACGGGTCGCCGGTGGCGACGGGGGTCGTCGCGGTCGGAGATGCGTACGCCTGCACCAACCCGTCACTCGGCCGCGGGATCACAATGGGGCTGATCCACGCGGCGGCGACGGCGGATGTCGCCGGTGTCGGGGACGCGCAGGAGGTTGCGCGCACGCACGACGCGGTGACGCAAGAGCGATTGATGCCGTGGTACCGGGACTCGGTGTTGTTGGATCGCGCGCGGCTCGCGGAGGTAGATGCGGCGATCGACGGCCGTCCGGCGCCGCCGCCGGACCCGTCGCCGCGGTTCGGGTTGATGCGCGCGATGTTGTGGGATGCGGAGTTGTTCCGCGGGTTCTTGGAGATCACGGGATTGCTGGCGACGCCTGAAGAGGTGCGAGCGCGCGCGGGATTCGTCGAGCGGATCGCGGCGGTGAACGCGGCACATGAGCCCTTCGCGATGCCGGGGCCGTCGCGCGAAGAACTCGTTCGGATCGCGACCTAGCGTTACCGCTGTGCGCATCGCGGGCCTGTGTTCCCGGCGCCGCGTATGGTGCCGGCCAGGGAGGGCGACATGGGCGAACGTGTGTACAGCGGCGTCATCGCGACGGCGCTCGGGATCATCAAGGCCATGGATTGGCCGGTCACCGTGATCGGCGCGGAGAACATCCCGCCGGCCGGACCGGCGATCGTCGCGTCGAACCACGTCGGGTACATGGACTTCGTCTTCAGCGGGTACGCCGCGCGCGAGCGCGGGCGGCGCGTTCGGTTCCTCGCGAAGAAAGAGATCTTCGACAAGAAGGGCGTCGGCTGGTTGATGCGGCAGATGGGCCACATCCCGGTCGATCGGTTCGGCACGCCGGATGCGAGCGTGCGCGCGGCGGTCGACGCGCTACGCGCCGGCGAGATCATCGGGATGTTCCCCGAGGCGACGATCAGCCCATCGTTCGTTCCGCGACGCGGGAAGACCGGAACGGTGCGCGCTGCGCGCGAGACGGGTGCGCCGATCATCCCCGTCGCCGTGTGGGGAACGCAGCGCATCATGACGAAGTGGCGGCCGCGCAACTTGAAGCGCGGGATCCCGATCGTGGTGAACGTGGGTTCGCCACTCGCGCGCGTCGAGGGTGAAGACGTCGAGGCTGAGACCGCGCGGTTGATGGAACGCATCACCGAACTGCTCGCGCAGGCGCAGGCGACGTATCCGGCGCAGCCGGCGTCGGACGACGATCGGTGGTGGCTGCCGGCGCATCTCGGCGGAACGGCGCCGACGCTCGAAGATGCGGAGCAGCGGCTCGACGAAGAGCGGGAACAGAAGCGCGCGCGGCGGGAAGAGAAGCGCGCGCGCGGCAGGTAATGAACGAAAGCGCGACCTTGCGCCGGCTCACCATTTTCCCTTCTGCAGATCCTTCAGCATCGACATGTCGAGCGCTTGTTCGGCGACGATCTTCGTCAGCTTCGTCAGACCCTGTTTCCTGCTCGAGCGCCTTCAGCCGCTGCGCTTCATCTTCCGTGAGTGCGCTGTACTTGATGCGCCAACGAAGAAGGTCTGGTCGGAGATCTGCGATCGCTTGCAGACCTGAGCGACGTCATCTGTTCGACGGAGTATCGCTTCCCTTTCACGACGACCCCGCCCCAATCAGTTTCTCAGACCGGGACGAGAAACCGGAGGAAGCGGACCGAAATACGCGGCCGGACAGAATGAAAATGAGATATCCGCGACGTCGGTCAATGCGACTCTTCGGTTTTGCATGGTGACGTGGTGGGTGCCAGCGCCGCCCTCACGGTCGATCGTTACGCGCGCTCTGCCCGGCGTGTTGAGGATGTCGCCAAGCGATTAGACGCGCTCGGGAGACGCTTCTTGGACACAGCCGCTGCTGGTTTGCTGCTGGCCTCCGGGGATGCTGTTGGCGACGTGTCGATCTAGCTGCGATGTTGATCCGGGGGTGGGACTCGAACCCACAACCAACGGATTAACAGTCCGCTGCGCTGCCGATTGCGCTACCC
>JBHELL010000264.1:0-5575 GCA_046263075.1 Actinomycetota bacterium
CGTCGGCGGCGTCGGCTGGATCATGGAGCGGCTCATCGTCAGGCCGCTGTTCAACGCACCCAAAGTCACGTTGCTCGTCGCGACGGCGGGAGTTGCCTTGCTTGCGATCGCTCTCGAGCTGAAGATCGGCGGGACCGTCCAGCGACCGATCGCATCGGCCCTGTCGGGGAAGGCGGTGTCGATCCTTGGTGCTCCGGTAACTCCCCAGCAACTGCTGTCGGTCTTATTCTTGATCGGTCTGGCCATCGGGCTTGCATACTTCTTCAACAAGACGGATCTCGGTCTCGCCGTTCTCGCACTGTCCCAGGAGCCGGTTGCGACGGAGCTCACCGGTATCGGTACCAAGAGGATGTCGTCGTTCGTGTGGGTCTTTGCATCGATCCTGGGCGGGATCGCCGGTGTGCTGCAGGCGGGCATCCTCGGCGTGATCTATCCCGGGTACATGACACTCAACTTCCTCTTGTTCGGTTTCACGGCGGCGGTTGTCGGCGGCGTGACGAGCTTGGCCGGGGCCTTCGTCGGCGGTCTTCTGATCGGCGTCGTCTACAACCTCGGCGCGTACCTCGACACCAACTACATCCACCACGCGCTCCCGGGGATCCCGACCCTCGCCGTCTTCGTCACGCTTCTCAGCATCCTCTTGGCGCGTCCCAAGGGACTGCTCGGACGGGAGGCGTAAGAGATGGCCGTCGACGTCGAGCATGCTCCCTCCTTGCTGCCGATCCTTGACGAGAACAAGCCCGATCGCGCCGAGATGACGCCCCGATACATTGCGATGGGGGCGCTCGCACTCCTCTTCGTCGTGCTCCCGTACGCGCCCTTCTGGAACCCCGACTGGATCTCCTACGGGGTCATCTTCGCGATCGTCGGCTTGTCCGTGAACGTGTTGATCGGGTACGCGGGCCAGGTTTCCCTCGGGCACAACGCGTTCGTCGGCGTCGGCGCGTTCGCGTCGGCATTGTTGGTGAGCAAAGCCGGACTGATCTTCTGGCTTGCTCTTCCGCTCGCCGCTCTGAGCGGGGCGATCACCGCCCTCTTGCTCGGGTTCGTCGCGCTCCGGCTCGCGGGTCTCTTCCTTGCGCTGATCACCCTTGCGTACGGCGCGGTCGCGCAAGGCGTCATCTTCGAGATCCGGAACGTCACGGGCGGAGCGGCGGGGGCTTTGGCGCCCCGCCCTGCCGGTTTCACGGGTGAGCACGCGTACGTCTACTTGTGCATCGCGATCTTCGGGCTCGTCGTGTACATCGACTGGCGCATGATGAAGACCAAAGTCGGGCGCGCGATCCTTGCCATCCGCGACAACGAGATCGCCGCTGCTTCCTTCGGCATCAATGTCGTCGGCTACAAGTTGCTGGCGTTCGTCATCTCCGGCGCATCCGCGGGATTGGCGGGTGCGCTCATGGCCCACCGCATCACGCGAGTGAGCCCCACCGATTTCGACTTCACCCTCGCGCTTACGTTCGTCCTGATGACGGCCGTCGGTGGCCTGGGCTCACGCGCAGGCATCTTCATCGCGTCCTTCATCTTCGCGATCCTGCCGCTGTGGTTCAACTCGTTGACCGTGTGGGTCTTGATCATCGGTCCCCTCCTCCTGTTGCTCACGCTGACGTTCTTCCCGGGCGGTCTAGGGCAACAGTTCCGGCCCATCACCGATTGGCTGAACGGCAAGTCGTTCAGCATGAAGCGCGGCGACGCAGGCGTTCAGTCCGGGGGTGCCGGTGTCCGTCCTTGAGGTGCAGGACCTCTCGATCCGCTTCGGCGGCTTACAGGCGCTCGACTCGGTAAACCTCGCCGTCAACGAGTGGGAGATCGTCGGGCTCATCGGTCCGAACGGTGCAGGGAAGACGACCTTCTTCAACTGCACGATGGGCGTCTACACCCCGACAGGAGGAAGCGTTCATTACCGCGGTGCGGAGATCACATCGCTGCCGACGTTCAAGCGCTGCAACCTCGGGCTCGGACGGACGTTCCAGAACGTGGGTCTCGTGAAGTCGCTGCCGGTCATGGAGAACCTGCTGATCGCGCAGCACGCGAAGATCGGCTACGGGGGTGCTGCAGGGATGCTCGGGCTGCCGTCATCCTGGCTCGGCGAGCGCATGCTGAAAGAGAACGCCCTCGAGATCCTCAACTTCATGGGTCTGATCCCGTACCGTGACGACCGCGTGTCGAGCCTCCCGTACGGGTTGCAGAAGCTGACGGAGATCGCCGCCGTTCTCGCGAGCGACCCGGACATGTTGCTCCTCGACGAGCCGACATCGGGGATGAGCCCCGAAGAAGCGCATGCGTTCGGGGACCTGTTGCTCAAGCTGCGTGAGGAGCTTAGCTTGACGGTGCTCATGATCGAGCATCACGTTCCCCTCGTCGTTCGCGTGTGCGATCACGTATACGTTCTGAACTTCGGGAAGCTGCTTGCGGACGGGAAACCGAAAGAGATCCAGGAGCATCCCGAAGTCGTGGCTGCCTATCTCGGGTCGGAGGCATAGATGGCGCTCCTCGAAGTTCGCGACCTCCGCACCGGTTACGGCGCCCTCCCCGTGCTGCACGGCGTCAATTTCGAGATCGAAGAGGGCGAGTTCGGCGTGATGCTCGGCCTCAACGGCGCCGGGAAGTCCACCACGATGATGGCGCTGACGGGACTGCTTCGCGTGTGGTCCGGTGACATCGTGTTCAACGGCGAGTCCGTCGCGCGCATGGAACCCACGAAGCGCGTCGAGCGCGGGATCGCGCTGTCACCTGAAGGTCGCAGGGTCTTCCCGGCGCTGTCGGTTCTGGTGAATCTGCGGCTCGGCGCGTGGGTTCGCAGACGGGACCAAGCGGCGTACAAGGAGTCGCTCGACCTCGCGTTCGAGCTGTTCCCGCGTCTCTACGAGCGACGCGATCAGGCGGCGGGAACGATGTCGGGCGGTGAACAGCAGATGCTCGCCGTCGCGCGCGCGCTGATGGCCCGGCCGAAGCTTCTGCTCGTCGACGAAGCCTCGCTCGGTCTCGCTCCGAAAACCGCTCAAGAGATGTTCGCCGCGATCCGCAAGATCTCCGAGACCGGCACAACGATCATCATGGTCGAGCAGAACGCGGGCGCGTTGAAGCTCGCGGACCGAGCCTGGATCATGCAGAAGGGCACGCTCGTGTTCAGCGGCCGGGGAGACGAAGAGCTCCGCGGGACCGATCTGCGCGCGGCGTACCTGGGTTAGCGCCGGCGGCGTTTCGACGCCACCACGGGCTCCTCGCTCCGCAACGGGTCGCACACCCGGCACGGCTGCAGCCCGCGGCTCTGCGCTTCGGCCAGCGAGGCATAGTCGAGCTCGTCCTTACCCTCGACGAGCCTGCAATCCTCGCGGTGGAACGACGAACGGCCGACCACGACGAGGCTGCCGTTCGCCGACGCGCTGGACGGGACCGCTTCGCTCGGTGATGCCGAGCCGTTCGCGCTCGAGCGGCCTTCCCTGACTGCTTCGATGAGCGCATCTACCTTCGCCTCGAGATGCGCGCGCGCGCGCCGACCTGATTCGAATAGGAGCAATGCGCCGCCGATGCCGATCAGCGCCAGACCGCCGAGCCCACCCGAGATCAGGTACGGGATCTGCCCCTGCGTGTAGTCCTTCGACGCTGCTCCGTTCCACCCGAGCCCGAGCAGGATGCCACCGACCACGATGAACCCAAGGCCGATGATCGTGGGACGTCCGTAGTTCTTCAGCATCCGGCGCCGATGGTACCCGCGCGTGATAGCGCGCGCCAAGGTTCAGCCGAGAAGCCCCGGATCGATGTCGTCGAGCCGCGCGCACCCCGCGAGCGCCATCGCGAGCGAGAACTCGTCGCGGAGCATCGCAAGAACCGCGCGCACCCCGGCCTCGCCTCCGCTCGCGAGCCCCCAAAGCTGCGGCCGCCCGATCGCGACGAGGTCGGCGCCGAGCGCGATGCCCTTCAATACGTCGGTTCCGCGGCGAACCCCACCGTCGACGATGACCGGCACGCGCCCCTCTGCGGCCGCGACGATCCCGGGAAGCGCCTCCGCGGTAGTGATCGATGTGTCGAGCTGCCGCCCGCCGTGGTTGGAAACCCACAGCCCGTCGATCCCTTCGTCCAGCGCGCGCTTCGCGTCGTCGGCTCGCACGACGCCCTTGATGAGGAGAGGCAGCGACGTCGACGCCTTCAACCACGCGATGTCTTTCCAGTTGATCGAGGGCTGGTTGATGAAGGGCGCGAGCCCACCCCCGCCGTGCTCCGCGACGCTGCGCGGGTCGATGTCGAAGTGCGCGGCGCGGACCCCTTCGGGGAGATCGAACGCGTGGCGCACGTCGCGCTCGCGCTTGCCGAGCAGCGGCGCGTCCACCGTCAGGACGATGGCGCGGAACCCCGCCGCCTCCGCGCGCGCGACGAGCCGCTCCGTCCACCCGCGGTCGCTGAAGTGGTACAGCTGGAAGAACCGCGGCGCATCCGCAGCATCGGCAACGTCCTCGAGTGGCGTCGACGACACGGTGGAAAGCGTCATGAGCGCGCCTTCCGCGGCGGCCGCGCGCGCGGTAGCCAGCTCGCCTTCGTCGTGCGCCATCCGGTGCAGCGCGGTCGGCGCAAGGATGATCGGATGCGCGAGGCCGATCCCGAAGACGCTCGTGCGCATATCGCGCTCTGCGACATCCACCAACACGCGGTAGCGGACCGGGATCCTGCGGAAGGCCTGTGTGTTCTCGTGGAGCGTCCGCTCGTCGTCGGCGCCGCCGGCGTAGTAGTCGTAAACGGAGGGCGCGAGGCGCTCGCGCGCGATCGCCTCGAACTCTGCGACGTTCACCGGCTCGGGCATCGCGCCGAGTTTACGGGTGCCGGCCGAACGGATGCGCGAAAACCCTCACATAGCGGCAGGAACGGAACGGCGTCGCGGCGAATCGGGGACGTGGCCGACGCCGGACGGGGGATGCACGCCGTGAACAGCATCGCAGCTTCTCTACGACATCGCGCGTCCGGTCTTGCCTGCGTGGCGCTCTTCGTGGCTGTTTGCGTGCCCGGGGTGGCGAGTGCGGGTCCGTGCGTAGACAACATCTTCGTCTTCAGCAGGGTTCAAGCGAGCACGCCCGTGCTTACGTACGGGATCCCGTCGGTCGCGACGGAAACCATCGGCTGCGATCTCGTCGACACCGTTACGGGGCAGTCGATGGACACGCGATACATCACTCCCGGCGCGAACGCGGTGAGCGTTCGCTACATCCGCGACCTCGGCGGCGGCGTTCCGTCCCTGTCGGCGAGCCTCGTCGGCATGGGGCTCGATTCGAAGGTGACGCTGAAGCGCGTCTACCTTCCGACGGGGTACTGGGTGTACGACAGCGCCTGGATAGCGATCCCGCCTACGGTGCAAGGGGCGTTGCACGCGACCGTGTCGACGGCCGATCTCGGGCAAGAGTCCGACGACTACCGCACGGTGCTCTAAGCCTTCGCGCGGCGCTGACGGCTCGTAGCTACGCACGGAATACACTCGCCGCGTGGGCGCATTGGACGGCTTGGTTGTGCTCGACCTCGGAACGAGGATCGGCGCTCCGTTCGCGGCGACGGTTCTCGCGGAGCTAGGCGCCGACGTGATCAAGGT
>JBHELL010000265.1:0-7411 GCA_046263075.1 Actinomycetota bacterium
CGTTCTTCACGTACTTGGGCTACACGGATGCGATGGCTCTCAAAGCCTCGGCGTCGGATCTCGCCGCGATACCGACCGGAGCGATCATCGGGTAAGCGGCACCCTCTTCGGCGCTCGTCACCGTCATCGGCGCCGGGCCCGACCCGGTAGCCTTGGCGGGATGCAGCCCTCGATCACCCTGTACGCCGACCACGCCGCGACGGCCCCGCTGTGGCCGAGCGTGCGGGAGGCGATGGCGCCGTACCTCGCCGAGCGTTTCGGGAACGCGTCGTCGTCGCACGCAGCAGGCCGGCTCGCGCGCACCGCGGTCGAAGAGTCGCGCGAAGTCATCGCCGCCGCGCTCGGCGCGCGCGCGCAAGAAGTCATCTTCACCTCGGGCGGAACCGAGTCGGACAACCTGGCGCTGACCGGCGTGTTCGAGCGTGCGCGCGCAGACCGTCGCGACGGAATCGTCCTCTCCGCGATCGAGCATCACGCGGTGCTCGAATGCGCGGAATGGCTCGCCGAACGCCGAGGCGCGCGGCTGTCGATCGCGCCGGTCTCCTCAGACGGCGTCGTCGAGCCGTCCGCGCTCGCCGGTCTCGTCGACGAGCGCACCGCCATCGTTTCCATCATGGCGGCCAACAACGAGGTCGGGACGATCCAGCCGGTCGCAGAGGTGGCGGAGATCGCGCGCGCCGAAGGCGCGCGCGTCCACACCGACGCAGTGCAAGCGTTGCCGTGGATCGATGTGCGCGCGGAGGACGCAGATCTGATCGCGATCACCGCGCACAAGTGCGGCGGTCCGAAGGGCGCCGGCGCGCTCGTCGTGCGGAGCGGGATCCGGCTCGAGCCGATGCTGCACGGCGGCGGCCAGGAACGAGGGATCCGGTCGGGGACCTACAACGTCGCCGGCATCGTCGGGTTCGCCGCAGCCGTCCGCGAGGTTGTCGCGGCTCGTCAACGCGCGGCCACGATCGAGACGATGCGCGACCGGTTGCAGGCTTCGATCACGTCGCGGCTCGTCGGGGTATACGCAACGGGCGCGCGCGCACACCGGTTGCCCAACAGCTGTCACGTCTGCATCGAAGGCGTCGGATCGGAGCCGTTGCTCCTGCTGCTCGACGAAGCCGGCGTGGCCGCGTCGAGCGGCTCGGCGTGTCAGAGCGGTGCAACCGAGCCGTCGCACGTCCTCTCGGCGATGGGCGTACCGAAGGAGCTCGCTGAGGGCGCGTTACGGCTCACGATCGGGTGGACCACGACCGAGGACGACGTCGATCGGATCGCCGGTGCCGTCGTGCGCGCGGTGGAGACGCTGCGATGAAGATGCTCGTCGCGATGTCCGGCGGCGTGGATTCGTCGGTTGCTGCGGCGATGCTCGTGCGCGAGGGGCACGACGTAACCGGCGTGCACCTGCGGCTCGCCGACCTCCACGGGCCGGCGGCAGACGGACGCATCCACGGATGCTGCGGCGTCACCGATGCCGACGACGCGCGCCGCGTGGCGCAGGTGCTCGACATACCGTTCTACGTCTGGAACCTCAAAGACGCGTTCGCGGACGCGGTCGTGCGCGACTTCGTCGACGAGTACGCCGCGGGCAGGACACCCAACCCGTGCGTCCGCTGCAACGAGAAGATCAAGTTCGGCGCGTTGCTCGAGCGCGCGACCGCGCTCGGGTTCGACGCGCTCGCGACGGGCCACTACGTGATCGCGCGCGGCGGGCGGCTCTTCCGTTCCGCCGACCGCGCCAAGGATCAGTCGTACGTGCTCGCGCGCATCACCGCCGGCCAGCTTGCGCGCGCGCGGTTCCCGGTGGGGGAGCAAACGAAAGAGCAGACGCGAGATATCGCGCGGTCGCTGTCGCTGCGCACGGCAGACAAGCCGGAGTCGTTCGAGATCTGCTTCGTCCCCGACGGGAACGCAGGGGCTTTCGTCGAGCGCGAACTCGGGGGCGCGCGCGCGGGTGAGGTCGTGACACCCGCGGGCGACGTCATCGGGACGCACGCAGGGATCCACCGGTTCACCGTCGGACAGCGGCGCGGGCTCGGCCTCGCGACGCACGACCGCGTGCACGTCCTCGAGATCGACGCACCGTCGAACCGCGTCGTCGTGGGACCCGCCGAGCTGCTCGCGCGCGGCGGGCTCGTCGCCGAAGACGTGTCGTGGATCTCGGGCACGGCGCCCGATGCGATCGACGCGGTGCAGGTGCGCGCGCACGGAGCGGCAGAGCCGGCCGTGTTGCAGTCGGAAGATGCAGATGCTGCGCACGTCGTGTTCCGCGCGCCGGTACGCGGGATCGCGCCGGGCCAGCTCGTCGCGTTCTACGCGGGCCACGAAGTTCTCGGCGGCGGCACGATCGCGCGCGCGCTGCCGGTGCGCTGAGTGCGCGCGCATCTCGAGGATCTCCGCGTCGTGTCCCAAGGAACCCCACGCGCTCCGATGGTCGTATCCGCCGATGAACCTCGCCCAAAGAAGCAGAAGTGGCCGTCGCATCGACCACGTCCGGGAAACCCCCGCGCGCGCCTTATAATCGAATCGCCCGGAGCAGATGGAGGACCGTGTGGAAGACGTTCGGTTGCCCGATCTCGAAGTGATCCGTCGCTACTCGATCGCCGTTCGGCGCGAGCACGCGCCTGCCGACGAGGTGATCGAAGCGCTCCGGCACGACCTCGAACGTCTCGTCGGTCGCGCGCGCCCGGCACGCGCTGCGGCCGTCCCTTCCCGGCGCGCGACAACCCCGGTGCGACGAGCCGCTCCGGCTCGCAAGCCGGCTTCGAAGCGCCGCCGCTAGAGCCGTGTCGCAGCAAGAGGTCGAGCAACGGATCGACTGGCTGCGCGCGGAGATCGACCGGCACAACCGTCTCTATCACGAGCTCGACACGCCCGAGTTAACCGACGTCGAATATGACGCGCTGTACCGGGAGCTCGCCGACCTCGAAGCCGCGCACCCAGAGCTGATCACGGCGGATTCGCCGACGCAGCGCATCGGATCTGCGCCGGCTGCGGGGTTCGCGGAAGTGAAGCATCGCGAGCGCATGTACTCCCTCGACAACGCGTTCTCCCTAGACGAGCTCACAGCCTTCGATCAACGCGTGAGGCGGATCGTCTCCGACCCGACGTATTACTGCGAGCTCAAGATCGACGGCGTCGCGGTCGCGCTTCTCTACGAGAACGGCCGCTACGTCCGCGGTGCGACGCGCGGCGACGGTGAGACCGGCGAAGACGTGACCGAGAACATCCGTCGCATCAAAGGCATCCCCGAAACGCTGAAGATCGCCGAGCCGCCGGCGCTGCTCGAGGTTCGCGGTGAGGTGTACATGCCACACGCCGACTTCGAGAAGCTCAACGACAAGCTGCGCGCCGAGGGCAAAGCTGCGTACGCGAACCCGCGCAACACGGCTGCCGGCTCCTTGCGACAGAAGGACCCGGGCGTCACCGCGTCGCGATCGCTCACGTATCTGATCCACGGCATCGGCTCGACCGAGGGCATCGCTTGGGAGCGCCAGAGCGAAGCGATGACGTGGTTGCGCAAAACCGGCCTCCGCACGCAGAGCGAGGCGAAGCGCTGCAAGACGCTGGACGACGTGTGGGCGCTGATCGAATCGTGGCAAGAGCGACGACACGAGCTCGAGTTCGAGATCGACGGCGTCGTGGTGAAGGTGGACGAGCTCGCGAAGCAACGAGAGCTGGGCTACACGTCGAAGGCGCCGCGATGGGCGATCGCGTTCAAGTACCCGCCCGAAGAGCGCGAGACCCTCATGCACGACATCAAGGTCTACGTCGGTCGCACCGGCCAGGCGACCCCGTATGCGGTGCTCGAGCCGGTGTTCGTCGGTGGAGTCACCGTACGGTCGGCGACGCTGCACAACCAAGACGAGGTCGCGCGCAAGGACGTCCGCCCCGGCGACACCGTCATCGTTCGCCGAGCCGGGGACGTGATCCCCGAGGTCGTCGGACCCATCCTCTCGCGGCGTCCGAAAACGTCCAAACCGTGGAAGATGCCGAGGAAGTGCCCGTACTGCGACTCCGACATCGTGCGAGAAGAGGGCGAGGCTGCGGCCTATTGCATCGGCGCGTTGGTGTGTCCGTCGCAACGGCGTGAGCGGCTCTTCTACTTCGCGCGCGCGATGGACATCGAAGGCTTCGGCTACATGACGATCGAGGAGCTGATCCAGAAAGGGTGGCTCGAAGATCCAGGCGACTTCTACACGCTCACCGCCGAGCGGCTGTGCGAGCTCGAGGGGTTCGCGCTCGAGAAAGACCGGCGGACCGGGCGCATGCGGCCGGGCAAGCGCGCGCGCGCGCTGATGCGTTCGATCGAGGCGTCGAAGGACCGCGGTGTCGCACGCTTGCTGGCCGCGCTCGGGATCCGCAACGTCGGCGGCACGACCGCGCGCGTCCTCACGCGCCACTTCCCGTCGATAGACGCGCTCACGTCGGCGTCCGTCGAGGACATCGCTTCGATCCACGGCATCGGTCGAGTCGTCGGCGAAAGCGTGCACGAGTTCTTCAGCCAGAAAGGCAACCGCGCGGTGATCGACAAGCTTCGCAGCGGTGGCGTGCGGATGGAAGACGCGCGCGCGACCACAGGCGGCACGGCGCTCGCCGGCAAGACGTTCGTGCTGACGGGCACGTTGCCGGCGTTATCCCGCGAGCAAGCGACGGAGCTGATCGAAGAGAACGGCGGCCGCGTCACCTCGAGCGTCTCGAAGAAGACCGACTACGTCGTGGCGGGGGAGAGCCCCGGCTCGAAATACGACAAAGCCGCCGAGCTCGGCGTGCCGATCATCGGCGAAGGCCAGCTGCGCGCGCTCGTCGAGTGATCAGGTTCGACCTCATCCCCGGGCCGGATACGAAAGAGCAAGGTCGCCCTCGCTCCTTCGCGCTTGAGGATTACCCGTGAACGGCTCGACCGGCGCTCGGTAGACTGCCGCGCGATGGGCATCTCGAAGGAGCAGGTTTCTCACGTCGCGCGCCTCGCGCGCTTGTCGTTCACCGACGATGAGCTCGACCGGTTCACCGACCAGCTCTCGAAGATCCTCGAGCACGCAGCGCAGGTGTCGAACCTCGCGACCGAAGACGTGCCGCCGACGGCTCATCCCCTTCCACTGCACAACGTGTTCCGCCCGGACGTCGTCGAGCCTTCATTGCCCCACCACAAAGCGATATCGACGGCCCCGGACGAGGAAGACGGTCGCTTCAAGGTGCCGCGCATCATCGAGGAGCGTTCGTGACCGAACTGTGGCAGATGTCCGCCGTCGAGCTTGCCGGAGCGATCGCCGCTCGACAGGCGAGCGCGCGCGAGGTGGTCGACGCGCACCTCGAACGCGTGCGCGCGCTCGACGACGACGTACACGCGTTCTTGACGGTGACGGATGAGCTTTCGCGCGCGCAGGCCGACGAGGTCGACGCGAAGGTGAGCGCCGGGGAAAAGCTCGGTCCGATCGCCGGAGTACCGCTCGCCCTGAAAGACATCTTGTGCGTCGACGGCATCCGAACGACGTGCGCCTCGAAGATCCTCGACAACCACTGCCCGCCGTACGACGCAACCGTCGTGAAGAAGTTGCGCGCGGCAGGCGTCGCCATCATCGGCAAGACGAACCTCGATGAGTTCGCGATGGGATCGTCGACAGAGAACTCCGCGTTCGGTCCGAGCAAGAACCCGTGGGACCTCGCGCGCGTGCCCGGTGGATCCAGCGGCGGAAGCTCCGCAGCCGTTGCCGCAGGCTTCTCGCCGCTCGGCATCGGAACCGATACCGGTGGCTCGATCCGTCAGCCGGCAGCGTTGTGCGGTGTCGTCGGTGTCAAGCCGACCTACGGCTTGGTATCGCGGTACGGACTGATCGCGTTCGCATCCTCGCTCGACCAGGTCGGGCCGTTCGCACGCACCGTGGAGGACGCGGCACTCCTGATGCAGGTTCTCGCCGGGCACGATCGGAAAGATGCGACGAGCATCGCGCAAGAAGTGCCCGATTACCGAGCCGGGCTCACCGGCGACGTCAAAGGATTGCGTATCGGTGTCATGCGTGAGTGGCTCGACGGTGACGGCGTCCAGCCGGGAGTCGCGGCGAGGGTTCGCGACGCGGCGGAGACGCTGTCGAAGCTCGGCGCGGAGCTCGGCGAGGTGTCGTGTCCTTCGTTCGAGTTCGCCCTTTCCGCGTACTACCTGATCGCGCCGGCCGAATGCTCCAGCAACCTCGCTCGCTACGACGGGACGCGGTACGGACATCGCACCAGCGCCGACGTGAAAGACATCGTCGACATGAACATCCGCACTCGCACGGAAGGGTTCGGCGACGAGGTGAAGCGCCGCATCATGCTCGGCACGTACGCGCTCTCTGCCGGCTACTACGACGCGTATTACGGTAAGGCGCAGCAGGTACGCACGCTCGTCATCCGCGATTTCGAGCGCGCATACCGCGACTTCGACCTCTTGCTCGGACCGACCACGCCGACGACGGCGTTCAAGATCGGCGAGAAGGCCGACGATCCCCTGGCGATGTACCTGAACGACGTGTACACGATCCCCACCAACCTCGCCGGTGCAGCTGCGATCTCGATGCCGTGTGGGCTCGCCGAGGACGGCCTGCCGGTGGGATTGCAGCTGCTCGGACCGCCGCTGTCCGAGCCGCTGCTGTTCCGCGTCGCCGCCGCGTACGAAGCGTCGCGCGGACCCATGCCCGCACCGCCGTTGTGGAGCGAGTCGTGAAGCACGTACCGGTTTCCGTGCGCGCGCTCGGCGCGCTCGGCGCGACGTCGTTCTCGTTCGGGGTGTGGTTGACCACGAAGGCATGTTCGGCGCGCTGCTACGAACGGACGATCGCGTACGCGTTCATTGCGTGGGGCGTCGTCGCCTTCGTGTCGCTCCTTCCGAACCTCGTCGGCTTCGCTTGCATGATCGCCGCGCTCGCGCTCGCGACCTTCATGGCGCTCGTCTTCTTGTTCGCGGGGCGCTGGGAAGGGATCTTCCCCCCGCTCATCCTCGCCGGCGTCGGGGTCGCGGAGCGCGCGACGGTCCTTTCGTTCTACCTGCGACCCTCCGCGAGCGACGCCGCATGAGCGACCTCGAAGCGGTCATCGGGCTCGAAACACACGTCGAGCTCGCCACCCGGTCGAAGATGTTCTGCGGATGCTCGACGACGTTCGGTGCCGAGCCGAACACCCAGGTGTGCGAGATCTGTCTCGGTCAACCGGGCACGCTGCCGGTTCCGAACGAGAAGGCGATCGAGTACACGATGAAGATCGGGCTCGCGCTCGACTGCGAGATCGTTCCGTCGAGCCAGTTCCACCGCAAGAACTACTTCTATCCGGACATGCCGAAGAACTATCAGATCTCGCAGTACGACTTGCCCCTGTGCGTCGCCGGCATGCTGGACGTCGAAGTGGACGGGATCACGAAGAGGATCGGAATCACGCGCGCGCACATGGAAGA
>JBHELL010000266.1:0-6833 GCA_046263075.1 Actinomycetota bacterium
CGCGCCGCGCTCGGTGCGAACGATCGTGAGCGTCCATCCGCCGAGCTGCCCGAGCCCACCGGTCGAGATGTCGGCGTGCTGCGCTGCGAAGTCGGGACAGAGCTTGCATCCTTCGCGCATGAACTGGTGGAGCTCCTTCAGAGGGATGTCGACTTCCTCGCCGGTCGACCGGCGCCACATCTGGAACTTGCCCTTGATGTTGACCTTCGCGACATCTTCGAGCGGGATCCCGTACGTCTTCGTGATCGCGTCGGTGAGGCCGTCGTAGGTGAAGGACTTCGAGCACAGCAGCCCGATCACGAGTTGGATGCGGCGGCGATACTTGTTGATGTTGCGCGCGGACAGCGTGCCGTTGATCGATGCTTGGCAGCTCATGCCGACCAGCGCGAGATTCTTGAGCCCGCGCTCCTCGGCCTCCTTCATCGCGAGCGGGTTCGCGGCGTAGGTGTACCGGGAGCCGGCGGCGGCAAGGACTTCGTCGCGAGTGGTCGCGAGGAACGGCTCGGCATCCCACAAGCGTTCGTCGGATATCTTCGACGTCAGCGCGCCTTCGATCTTCCCATGGTCGAGGCCCCAGATCAGGAGCGCAGAAACGAGCCCACCGTCTTGGCCGACGGCGCGGATCTGCTCGTCGGTCGCGCGCACGAGGTAGATGTCGCGATGGATCCCGATGATCTCGTCAACGGTGCGCTCACGACCGAACAGTGCGGCGTCGGACTCGACCTCCCATGCGCGGAACCGGGGACAGGCTTTCGTGCAGATGTCGCACCCTCGCTGCCCGTGGATGCAGTCGTCGAACGGCGTGGAGTCTTCGATGTTGAAGGGGTGATACTCGTCGACCTTGTAGTCGAGAACGTCGCGCGGACACGCCATGATGCAGGCGGCGCATCCCGTACAGAGGTTCGTGTCGACGACCTCGTGGAACAGCTCGCGCCATTGCCCGTACTTGCCGTCTTCCTCGCGGGGCATGGGCGCATGTTATCCATGAACGAGTCAACCGAAGCCTGTGTAGCCTTGTCTCGTGCCTTCGAAGGAGCTTTCGCCGCGCGCGTGGGCGGCTCTCGTGATCGTCTACGTCATCTGGGGCTCGACGTATCTCGCGATCAAGTACGTCGTCCGCACGATGCCGCCGCTCCTCACTGCCGGTGTGCGATTCTTGATCGCCGGACTGATCCTGTACTGGCTCGGGACCCGGCGAGCCGATCGAAGCGACCGCCCGACGCGTGCGCACTGGCGTTCCGCGATGGTGATCGGCGCATGTCTGCCGCTCGGCGGCAACGGGCTCGTCAACCTCGCCGAGCAACGACCGCTCGCGAGCGGGACCGTCGCTCTTCTGATCGCGACGATCCCGTTGTGGCTGGCCTTGTTCGACCGTGTGCGTTTCGGGGCTCGGCTCCGGCCCGTGTCGGTTGCCGGCATCGCTGTGGGCTTCGCCGGTGCGGCGTTCCTCGTCCATCCACCGGGCGGAACGCATATCGATCTCGTCGGTGCGATGTTCGCCATCGGTGCGTCGATGATCTGGGCTTACGGGTCGTTGTACGCGCGAACGGCTCCGCTGCCGAGCAGCGGCGCGGTTGCGACCGGTATGGAGATGCTCTGCGGAGGTGTCGGATTGGTCATCGCAGGGGCGGCGCGCGGTGAGCTATCCCACGTGCACGCGGACCGGTTCGCGACGTCGTCCCTGATCGGTCTCGCATACCTGATCGTCTTCGGAAGCCTCGTCGCATTCACGGCCTATGTGTGGCTGTTGCGCAACGTTCGCACCACGATCGTCGGCACCTATGCGTACGTGAACCCGCTGGTTGCCGTCTTCCTCGGGGCGCTGTTGTTGCACGAGAAGCTGACGGTTACAACGGGGATAGCCGGTGCGATCATCATCGCGGCCGTGGCATTGATCGTCGGGTGGGGCAAACCTGAAGCGCCGCTGAGAGACGATCTTTCCGCGGAACGGCTGGCAACCTGAGCGATCAGATCGTCGGAGGCGCTTCCTTGGGGCCACGTTGGGACGCCTCGAAGTCGTCCTCGGTCAGCCGCAAGAGCTCGACGGGACGCCCACCGACGAGGTGTTCGTCGATGATGCGCTCGACGTCGGCGACGGTGACGCCGCCGTACCAGACGTCGTCCGGTGCGACGTACACGCTCGGTCCGGCCATGCAGGGCTCGAGGCAACCCGTCGCAACGACCTTGTAGTGGAGATGCCCCTTCTCGCCTTGCTGATCGCGGAACTCCGCGAGCACCTCGGCCGAGCCCCGTTGTATGCACGAGCCGCGCGGATGCCCCGGCGGCCGTTCGTTCGTGCACACGAACACGTACTTCTCCGGCTTCATGAGCAACACGCTAGCATCCGGCCATGGACCTTGGATTGCGTGGACGAGCCGCAGCGGTGGCCGCAGCGAGCAGTGGGATCGGTCGCGCGACCGCGTTGGCGCTCGCCGACGAAGGATGCGACGTCGCCGTCTGCGCGCGCAGGGAAGACCGGCTCGCCGAAGTCGCGAAAGACATCGAGTCGCGCGGTGTGCGCGCGCACTCCCTCGTTCTCGATCTCGTCGCGCCGGGGGCGTGCGAGCGGTTCGTGAACGACGCGGCTGCAGCTTTCGGGAGGCTCGACGTCGTCGTCACCAATGTCGGCGGACCGCCGGCCGGAACGTTCGGCTCGCGCGACGACGACGAGTTCCGTCGCGTTACCGAGTCGAACTTCATGGTGCACGTGCGTCTCGCCCGCGCGGCGATCCCACACATGCGCGCGCGCAGGTGGGGGCGCATCGTGAACGTGACCAGCGCGTCGGTGAAGATGCCGATCGCGGGTCTCATCACCGGCAACGCCGCGCGCGCGGCGACGACGGCGTGGGCGAAGACGCTGTCCTATGAGATCGCTTCGGACGGCATCACGATCAACAACGTCGCGCCGGAAGCGGTGCGAACCGAACGGGTCGAGAACCTCGCGCGATCGTTCGCTCAGAACGCCGGGATCGATTTCGAGCAGGCGGTCGCGAACCTCACGCACACACCGATGGGACGCTACGGAACGCCGGAAGAAGCCGCCGCGGTGATCGCGTTCCTCGCGAGCGAGAAAGCATCCTTCATCAACGGCGTCACGATGTCGGTCGACGGAGGGCAGGGGCGCGCGCTGACGTGAACGATCGTGCGCCGGCGCTCCCGCTCCGCGACGCGTTCCTCCGCCCGATCAAGGAGGCGCTCGACGCGCATCCGCGCCGAGCCGTTACCGTTCCCGAACGCCGTCAGGCCGCCGTCCTCATCATGGTCTTCGAGCGCGACGGGGAGCCCTGGATCGTCCTTACGAAGCGGACGGAGACGCTGCGGTCGCACAAAGGCGAGATCAGCTTCCCGGGCGGCGCGCGCGACGACTCGGATCCCGATCTATGGGATACCGCGGTGCGCGAGACACGCGAAGAGCTCGGCGTCCATCCGGCGCAGCTCCAGCAGCTCGGCGCTCTCGACGACTACCCCACATTCTCCAGCGGTTACATCGTCTCGGCCTTCGTCGCGGCGGTCGAGCCGGGGGAGTACGCCCCGCAGGCGGAAGAGGTGGCGGAGGTGATCGAGCTGCCGTTGCGCGCGCTGTGGGGTGCTCACCGCGTCGAAGTGTGGGAGCGGGACGGCATCCGCTACCCGATGCACATCTTCGAGGTCCGCGGCTACTACGTCTGGGGAGTGACGGCGTTCATCCTTCGCCGGTTCCTGGACGTCGTCGGCCCGGCCCTCGCCTTCGATCGAGCCTAGGTCCGGCGCGGTTGGAACCGGACCGCTACAGTCCACTGACCTAACGCGAGGATCGATTGTGGAGCGAAAGGGACGGGCCGTAGACTTGCGGATCATGGGGAACCCTGCGCCGAGGCTCGTTCGTCGACCCTGGCGTCCGATGCTCATCTCGATCGCAGCGCTGTTATTCGCGATGATCTTCTCCCCGGCGGCGCGGGCCGACGGACCGGTCAGGCTCGACGCCGACTCGAGCACTTGGTTCTGGGCGTCCAACCCCTCGGCGACGAAGCAATGCGAGCCGCCCAACCCCGATCTTCCCCCGCCCCCGACGACGACTCAGCCGTGCGGGCCGGTGAGCCTGACGCAGGGCTCTTACGGCGTGATCCCCGGCGAGAGCCCGATCTCCAAGTACCACATGGGCGTGTCGTTGAAGGACGGAGAATCGGATATGCGGTCGTACGTTCACTACGAGTTCGGCAGTCTCGTCCCCTACGGTGCGCACATCGACAGAATGGTGATGACCCTGTCGGCCTCGACGATCGACTCGGAACACGTGCAAGAGCATCAGCATGACCAGTACAACGCCCCTGCGACGATCAACGCGCAGCAGGCCGTCGTCCAGGCGTGCGCCTTGACGTCGGGGTTCGGCAACGCGCGGGGCGGTGGAGGAGACTCACCCTTCACGACGACGATCGGGACGACCTCGAACTTCGATCCGAACAACCCGAACGGCAGTGTGACGACCATGGACGTCGAGCCGGTCCACGATTGCTCGCTGAAGGCGCAAGGCATCCCGACACCCGACCTGAAGTACTACTCCTTCGATATCACCGAGATCGCGCAGAAGTGGATGGACGGGAGCCTCTTCAACAGCGGGGTCGCGATCCTTCCGGTCCCGACGGCGCCGAAACAGACGTGGACTATCGAATTCCACGGAGCGCAGGTCGTCACCGAAGACGCCAATGGCAACAAGGTCTCCCACCTCGGGAAAGAGTTCGCAGCGACGTCGGCCATCACGTTCTCCGGCGGCGGCTTCACCCCGCCGCCTCCGAGCGGAGCAGGTGGCGGCGGAGGCGGCGGCGGGTTCATCTCGCAACCACCTCCCCCCGGCGGTGGGGTCCCGCCGCCCCCGATAACGCCCACCATCACCCCGTCAACGCCGCAGCAAACGTTGGTCGCGTCTCAGCCGAAGACCCCAGCGACCGTGTGGCTCATCTTCCCGTTGGGGTTACTGGGACTCGCGCTCATGACGAACGCCGTCGGTGAAGACCCCGTCGGTGCAACGGGCGACAAGAACAGGGTCGCGCGTCTTCTGCGAGACCGGCGACTGAACGGAACGAGCGCGCCCGACGAACCCTAGGGGAGAGCTTTGATCTATTCCAAGCACTGGTCCCGCCCGGTGGCGATCGCCTTGACGTTGACCTTCCTGGTAGCCGCGTGTGGACAAAAGCCGGGCGTGCATGTCGCCGGCGGGTTCGTCGAAGGCGGCGGCACCGGGACCGGCACGGGCACCGGGACCGGCACGGGCACGGGCATAGGAACGGGAACAGGAACGGGAACCGGCACGGGCATAGGTACCGGGACCGGCACGGGCACAGGGACGGGAACCGGCGGAGGGTCCGGTACGGGAACCGGCACGGGCGCCGGCCCCGCTGTGACGTGCAACCCATGCGACACCACCGGTGTGACGAAGGACACCATCACGATCGGTATCCACGCTCCCGCAACCGGTGCGGCCCCGGTGAACACCGATGCGTTCGCCGCCGGCAAGGATCTGTATTGGAAGTGGCTCGACGCACACGATCCGACGGCGAAGTCCCTATATGGCCGGCACGTGAAGGTTCTGTTCGCCGACGACCAGTACAAAGTGTCGACGGCTGTTTCGGTGTGCAACGACATGGCTCGCAAAGGTGCCTTCCTTCTGATCGGCGGAGCGGGCGCAGATCAGATCGGCGCCTGCGCGAACTTCGCGAATCAGCGAGGCATCCCGTATCTGTCGGCCGGCGTCCAGACCGCGGGACTGGACGCGTATCCGACGTACTACGCCGTCACGATGACGTACGCGCAACAGGTTCCGCTCCTCTTCGATTACTTGAAGAAGCTCAGTCAGAAGGGGAAGGTGAACCTCGATTACTCCGGCGACGGTGTGGTCAAGCTCGGCTTCGTCCGGCCCGAGACGAGCAACTTCGACGACGCTGCTGCTGCGGTGCGCAAGTACGCGTCGCAGTATGGGTTCCACCAAACGACGTACATCGTGAGCAAGGACGAAACCGCCGGGGAGGCGCAGAACGTCGGCAATCAGATGGCTGCCGACAAGATGGACATCGCGTTTCCGATCACCGCTCCCGTCTTCACCTCACAGCTGGCGAAAACGACCGGCGGCGCGAGCTGGGATCTCCTCTACGCCGGCGTCGCGATCACCAACAACGTGAATCAGATGATCGACACGGCATGCGCGCTCGACCCGGCGTTCAACAACGCGCGGTGGCTCTCACCGTGGCCGGGATGGAAACAGGTGATGGGAAAAGCCTACGACCCTGACTTCGCCGCGGCCGCGCAGCAGTACGCGCCGAAGTACAACACGCGCGCGAACGGGGGAGACATCCTGCTGGCGTTGTGGGGGATCATGAAGACCGTGCATCAGATGCTGCGCGCCGCGGGGGCCAACCCGTCTCGTCAGGCCTTCCTGGCGGCGATGAGCTCTTTCTCATTCAAGTCGGGGATGTTCCCGACGCTCGCCTATTCGTCCTCGAACCATTTCGGCGCGTCCAACGCTCATGCGCTCGTGGGGCACTGCAACGAGCCGGCGGGCAACGGCGCCCAGGCCGGAGCGCAGTGGGTCAGCGATCCCGACTATCCTGACCTCCCGTCGGGCAGCTTCAAGTAAGAAGCAGGCGAGCCGGGGGAGCGGGTTCGTGATCCGATTCATCGTTCTCGGGTTGGTGCAAGGGGCCGTGTTCGGGCTGCTCGCGCTCGGGATCGTGATCGTTTACAAGGGCTCGCGCGTCTTCAACTTCGCGCAGGCTGAGTTCGGTACCCTCGCGTCCTTCTTCCTCTATTTCTTCCTCGTGGTCGCGCACCTGCCGTATGCGCTCGCGATCCTCGTGGCACTC
>JBHELL010000267.1:0-2542 GCA_046263075.1 Actinomycetota bacterium
CACCGATCCACCCGGATTGGCGAGCTCGCTCTTGGCGAAGATGCGGGCTCGCGCGGGCTGAGGCTCCCAGCGCGAAAGCTCGATGAGGGGCGTGTCGCCGATGAGGTCGAGCAGCGAGCCGGCCATCTCCATATCTGCGAAGCGCGGTGCGATCGAGCGGACCGGGATTCCTTCGAGGGTCGCGGGCTCGTCCGAGTAGAACGTGACCGGGATGCCTGCACGATGCAGCGCCGTCGCGGCGTCGCCCGCACCTATGACGCCGACGTCGCGCGGGATGCGCGCGCGCAGGTCCGCTACAACATCCGGCGTGATCGCGTTCGCGCGCACGACGTGGTGCGCGCGCGCGATGAGCCTTTCGGGCGGCGACGCGTCGCCGACGATCACGAGCACGTCCACGGTCGCATCCTACCGGCGTCGGATAGAGTCGCAGCGAGGAGGAAACATGACCGACGTTGCATGGACCGGAACCCCGGTGCGCGCGCACGAAGCGGCACGGGACAACGGCGCCGAGTCGTTGCCCTGGGGCGGTCGCCGCGAACGGTTGGCGCTCCGGTGGCCGTTCCAAGCCGCGGTCGAGGGCTACCGGCGCAAGGCGCTCGGCAACGCCGAGTACGACCCCGCGTCGACCTTCGTGTGGGGCCAGATGATGGCCGTCGGGTTGATCGAAGCGCTCAAAGCCGTCGAAGAGACGTTCGGCGAGCAGGGGCACGACGTCTTCCGCGCGGCGCTCGTGCGCATCGGGGACCGGATCGTGACGGAGATGACCGAAGGCGTCGAGCCTCCTGCTGATGCGACCCCCGCAGAGATCGCGAGCCTGTTCGCGAGCTGGGTCAACGAGGTGGTGTACGCGTCGGTCGAGAAGCCGCGGGTCGACGGCGATCGCGCCGACTTCGACATCCATTACTGCCCGCACGAAGATGTCTACGGCGCGTTCGATTGCCGCGTGCAGCGCTACCTCGTCGAAGGGATGATCGCGGCGGCTCGACGACGGTTCGGCGATGCGATGTTCGACGTCGAGTTCACGTCCACGATCCCCTCGGGGTCGCGCGTCTGTCACTTCGACATGTTCCCGCGTGGCGGCAACGACGCCTGGAACGACTATTCCGGCCGCTTGCGCGCGCGCGCGCTCCGCATCGTGGACGTGAAGTAGCGGCATGCTCTACCGATTGTTGTGGTTCACGATCGGGCCGCCTATCAAGCTCTATTGGCGGATCCGGCCCGTCCGGCGGAAGAAGGTGCCGAGAGGCGGCGTGATCGTCGCCTCCAACCACCGGGCGGCTCCCGATCCGATCCTCATCTGCATGTGTTTCGGGCGGAGCGTGCGCTGGCTCGCGAAGATCGAGCTCGTCAAGAGCAAGAAGGTCGCGTGGTTCTTCCGGATGGCGCAGGTGATCCCCGTCGATCGCAACGCGCCCGATGATGTATGGCTCGATAAAGCCGCGCGTTTGCTACGGCGTCCGAACATCTTCGGGATCTTCCCTGAAGGTACCCGGTCCCCAGATGGACGCGTGTACAAGGGCTACACCGGCGTCGCGCGGCTCGCCGAACGATCCGGGAAACCCGTGGTACCGACCGCGATCCTCGGCTCCGATAAGTCGCATCAGAAAGGACGCGCCCTGGCCCGTTCGGTGCGGACGGAGGTTCGTTTCGGCGATCCGATGTGGTTCGAACGGCGAGCCGGCGAAGACGCGCCGGCCGCATACCGTCGCTTCACCGACGAAGTGTGCGAGGCCATCGCGGCGCTTGCCGGAGTGGAATACGTGCCCGACAAACATTCGTACGAGGCGCGACGCGAGCAGCGAACGAGTTAGGCGATCGAACCGAGGATCTGGTCGAGCCGCGCGACGACTTCGTCGAGCAGCTGATCGGGGATCGTGAGCGCAGGCTCGATCCTGATCGTCGTCGCGGCGATCTGCGTGCCGGCCACGAGAACGCCTTGCTTGAACAGTGCCGACGAAACCTCGTATCCCGTTGCATCGTCTCGGAACACCAGCCCGATGAGCAGCCCCTTGCCTCGGACGTCGATCAGCGTGTCCGGGTGCTTCTCTTGAACCGTCCGCAGCGCAGTCATCGTTCGCTCACCCTTCCGGGCGGCGGTCTCCCAGAGCCGGTCGCGCAACGTCACGTGGATCGCAGCGATCGCCGCCGCGCATGCGAGCGGGTTGCCGCCGAACGTCGAGGTGTGCAGGAACGGGTTCGGTTCGAGCGCTTTCCACGCTTGCGCGCGCCCGATGATCGCAGCCGCCGGCATCACGCCTCCGCCGAGCGACTTCGCGACGCAGATGAGGTCGGGAACGACGCCCCAATGATCGACTCCCCATAACGCGCCGGTACGGCCGAGCCCCGTTTGCACCTCGTCCGCGATCAAGAGCGTGCCGGCGTCGTCGCACGCGGAGCGCAACCGCGGCCAGAAGTCGTCGGGTGGGACGACGGCGCCCGCTTCCCCTTGGATGGGCTCCATCACAACGCCTGCGACCTCGGAGCCGTGCTCGGCGAGGAGCGATTCGACGGCACGAGCGTCGCCGAACGGAACGCGCCACAC
>JBHELL010000268.1:0-6038 GCA_046263075.1 Actinomycetota bacterium
CGGTCACACCGGCCGGTCAGGTGACGATCGGCGCTGCAGCGACCGGCAGCAACTTCTGCGTCATCGAGGCTTCGCAGGCGTCGACGAGCGCCTACAGCGCAGCGGGACCCCTTTCGCAGTCGTTCCACATCCTGCAGAAGAGCGTCACCGGCCAGTTCAACGTGCAGAACAAGACGTACGACGGCACGAACTCGGCGACGATCACAAGCCGGTGGATGAGCGGCGTGGTGGGCACGGATGATGTTTCCCTCGCGGGAGGGACGGCCACGTTCTCGGACGCGACCGCGGGGATCGGCAAGCTCGTTACCGCGACAGGCTTCGCGCTGTCCAGCACGCTTGCGGGCAACTACACCCTTGCGCCGGGACCCTGGACGACGACGGCGAACATCAACAAGGCCGATGCGACGCGCAGCATCTCCGGCTTCAGCGGGCCCTTCGATGGTCTAACCCACGGCGCGACCGGATCGTGCACGGGCATAAACGGCACAGACGTTTCCGGTGGGATCGGGTACGGCGCGACCTTCGTGAACGTTCCCGGCGGTACTGCCCACTGGACGTTCAGCGGTGCGCCGAACTACAACGATCAAGCGGGCGACGTTGCGATCACGCTCTCGAAGGTCGATCCCAATTGCAGCTCAATCGTTGGGTACTCCGGTCCATACGACGGCGCGGCCCACGGCGCGAGCGGCTCGTGCACCGGTGTCGGCGGAGCGGCGCTCTCGGGGGTCAACCTCGGCACGAGCTACACCGACGCACCGGGTGGTACGGCGCACTGGACCTACACCGACGCAACAGGCAACTACAACAACGCAGCCGGGAATGTGGAGATCACGATCGGTAAGACCAACGCGACATGCAACATCGTCGGGTACACCGGTGCGTACGACGGCACTTCGCACGGTGCGACCGGCTCGTGCACCGGATTGAACAGCGCCAACCTGTCGTCTGGGATCGACTACGGGTCGACGTTCACGGATCACCACGGCGGCACCGCGCACTGGACGTTCTCCGGAGGGACGAACTACAACGATCAGTCGGGCGACGTCTCCATCACGATCAACAGGATCAACGCCACGTGCAACATCGTCGGCTATTCCGGTACGTACGACGCCTCCGCTCACGGGGCGAGCGGTTCATGCACAGGCTTGAACAGCTCGAACCTCTCGTCCGGGATCAGCTACGGATCCACGTTCACGGATTACCCCGGCGGCACCGCGCACTGGACGTTCTCCGGAGGGACGAACTACAACGATCAGTCCGGCGATGTCGCGATCGCTATCAACAAGGCAACCGCGACGTGCAGCGTCACCACGTACGACGTGACGTTCGACGGTCACACCCACTCCGCGGCGGGTTCATGCAGCGGCGTGAACAACGCCGATCTGAGCAGCTTGCTGCACATCACATCGACCCACCTGGACGCCGGGACATACTCCTCGGACTCGTGGAGCTTCGACGGCAACACCAACTACAACCCGATCTCGGCCACCCCGATGACCGACAGGATCAAGCAGGCAACCGCGACCTGCGCCATCGTCGGCTACACCGGGACATACGATGGCTCGGGGCACGGAGCCAGCGGCTCGTGCACCGGTGTCGGCGGCGCGTCGCTCACAGCTGTCAGTTACGGCGCAACCTACACACACCCAACCGGTGGGAACGCGCACTGGACGTTCAGCGGCGGGACCAATTACAAGGACGATTCGGGCGACGTCACGATCACGATCAACAAGGCGACGGCGACCTGCACCGTCACGCCGTACACCGTCACCTACGACGCGCACGAGCACTCCGCGACGGGCTCTTGTACGGGCGTCAACGGCGAAGCGCTGAGTGGAAGCTTGCTGCACATCACCTCGGCGCACACCGATGCCGGGTCGTACTCCTCAGACTCGTGGACATTCGATGGCAACGGGGACTACAACCCGATCACAACGAGGTCGATCACGGACACGATCAGCAAGGCCTCCGCGACGATCTCCGTCACGGCGTACCACGTCACCTACAACGGGAGCCCGCACACGGCTTCTGGGACGGCGACGGGTGTGAGCGGCGAGAATCTGTCTTCCCTGCTCGACCTCACGCACACGATGCACACCAGCGCCGGCACGTACTCTGAGGATTACTGGACCTTCGCGGGAAACACCAACTACAAGACGGTGACCAACACCGTGATTACCGACGTGATCGACAAGGCGGATCAGACGATCACGCTCAGCACGAACGTTCCGAACTACATCGCCTACGGGGATGGGCCGTTCACCGTCACGGCGTCCGCGAGCTCCGGCCTGCCGGTTTCGGTGGTGGCGTCCGGACCGTGCTCCGTTTCCCAAACCAGCGCGACACAGTGGTCGCTGACCATCACCGGGGCAAACCAGAACTGCACGATCACGGCGAGTCAGGGCGGCAATGAGAACTACAATGCTGCGCCGAACCGCGTCGCGACGTACTACGTGAACCCGCAGTTCGCGAACGTCGCGTACAACGGGCAAACGTTCGTCACGACCTCCGGATCGAGCAGCACCACCGCGAGCGTCACGTTGTCGGCGAGCGTCCAAGCGACGGCAGGCAATATCGCTCTTGCGAGGGTGACATTCATCGACGACCTGACCGGCAAGATCCTCGCGAGTGGTGTGAAGGTTAGTCCGGTGGCCGGCTCGACGACCCCGACGGGCACATCGAACGTCATCGTCACCCTGAGCTCCGGTCAGTACGGGGAACAGGAGTATCGCGTGAAGGTCAAACTCGATACCGGTGCCGGCAGCTGTTATACGAACGCGGCGCAGCTGGCAGACGCCACGTCGGCCGCTTATGCGACGATCGTGGTCGCGCAGCCGAACACCGCGAGCCATACCAAAGGCACCGGGTCGATCTCACACGACGCGCCGTGGGCGCCTGCCGGCACGTACGGAAGCGGCAGTGCTCAGTACACGATCGGCATGGCGTACAACAAGAGTGGATCGAACCCGCAAGGCTTGGTCGACTTGATCATCGCGACGTCTTCGGACGGCACCTATTACGTCAAGTCCAACTCGATAACGTCGTTCAACTCGACGACGAATCAGACCAGTGGGTACGACGCCAGCATTTACACGAAGGCGAGCATCTACCGGATCTACAACGGCGTCACAACGAGCATCGACGGCGGGGTAACGTTGCGCGTGGACGCGCACGATGCCGGCGGCACCGCCTCGGGCGACACGGTCGCGTTCACCGTGCTCTCGTCGAAGACGGGCAACCTCTATTACTCCAACAACTGGGTTTACGACGATACCGCGAAGGCGTGGAGAACCATGCCTGAGTCCGTAAGCACCGGCGCAGGTTGCGCGATCCAGATCGCCTAACCGGCCTAAGACACGGAAGAGCGGGCGCGCGCGCCCGCTCTTCTTGCTATCGGAGCAGGTGTGAGCGGATCTTGCCGCGAAGTAGCAGCCGATGCGATCGAGGCTCGTCATCGCACTGGCGCTCTGTGCGCTTTTCATCGTGCCCGCGCAGGGTCGCGCGTGTGCCGAGACATGGACCGACATCGGGCACGATTCGTTCGCCGGCCCGCTGGTCGCGCCCCGATCGCAAGGCGTGGTCGCCGCCGACACCGCGCTCGGCGCGCGCGGCTGGATCTTCTCAGGGTTGAACGGGCTGCTCGAGAAGACGGATGCCGATTATCACACGCTGGCCGTCGGAACCTTGCCGCCGGATACCGTCGAGCCATCCGTCGGCGCCGACGGCAGCAATCATGTTTCGGCGACCCACATCGGCGACCTGGATGTCTACGACGGGAAGCTGTACGCGCCGGTCGAAGACGGCAACGAAAGCCAAGGACCTGTCTCGATCAACGATCCCGAGTATCAGCACCCCTACATCGCCGTCTACGACGCCCGGACGCTCGTCTATCTGCGCAAGTACGCACTTCCGCTCGACGGGCAGATCGCAGGCGTGCCGTGGGTCGCTGTGAACGGGCCTGCAGGCGAGGTCTATACGTCCGAGTGGGGGCAGCCGCACGACCGCATCAACGTGTACAACCTTTCGGATCTTTCGCCGAAGCGAACGATCTCCCTCGATTACTCGGGGCTCGAACCGAACTTCAAGCTCGACCGCATCCAGGGGGCGAAGCTTCTGAACGGCGCCCTGTATGCGACGCGCGACGACGCGGCGAAGACGGTTTTCAGGATCGATCTTGGAACGGGAGCAGTGTCGCGCCTTTTCTCGCTCAGCCCGTCGCCGGCTGTTCCCGCCGAGCTGGAGGGTCTCGCCGTAACGACGACCGCACAGGGCCCCATGCTGCACGTGATGCTGATCCTTCACAATGACTTCGACGCGTCGTTCGACTTCCGGAACATCGTGACCGAGCTGCATCACTTCGCGCAGTCCTGCGTGTAGCACGTTCCCCGCTTGCGGCGATCGGCAAGGCCAGTCTTGCCCTTATGCACCCACGAGCAGTAGAACAAGAGCACTCGGTGGAGAGAAAGGGGCCCGGGATGGCATGGAAGATCAAGGCCAAGTACTACGAGGCGTGCAACTGCGCCTACGGCTGTCCGTGCAACATGAACGGATTCCCAACGCATGGATTCTGCGAAGGGTCGATCGGCGCGCTGATCACTGAAGGCAACCGCGACGGAGTCGACCTTAAGGGAGCGAAGTTCGCAGGCGCGGTCAAGTGGCCGGGCGCGATCCACGAAGGGAACGGCACGATGGCCGTTTTCATCGACGGCAACACCGAGCAACAGGCGGCGCTCGTCGAGATCCTCACGGCCAAAGACCCAGGACTTCCGTGGGAGATCCTCGCCGCGACGGTCAGCGACATCCACGGTCCGTTTTTCGAGACGATCGACATCACGGACAACGACACCGACTCTCAGGTCAAGGTCGGCAAGAAGTTCGAGATCAAGATGGAGAGCTTCAAGAACCCAGTGTCGGGCGACAAGCACGAAGCGCACATGGTGTTACCCAGCGGATTCATCTTCACGGACGGCAAGATCGCGACCACGTCGGTGAACAAGGTGGACGCCGACGGCGTTACCTTCGACCACAAGGGCAATAACGCGTACTACGCCGAGGTCGACTGGTCGAGCGAGAATCGGGTCGACCCGACCCACGCAGCCGGCAAATTCTCCGACTAAGCCGGACGCAGGATGCATGCAGGAGGTGCGGCCGACGTGGGCGACGTGGCGTGAGGCGCTCGTCGTCGTCCGGTACCGGCCGCACCTCCTGAAGACCTTTCGGATCGCGATGATCGTGGGGACGATCATCTTCTCGATCAACCAGCTCGATATCGTCATACGACACAAGGCGACAACGTCGACGTATCTGAAGGGCGCGCTGACGTACCTCGTGCCGTTCTGCGTCTCCAACTATGGGATCCTGGTGGCATCGCACAGAAGAAAGGGATCGAGCACATGACCGACGCAGCGATCGCGATAGAACAGCCTCGTTCCGCGTTCGGCGTGTTGCAGCGACGCGTAACGATCGGCGTCGTCGGCGTGCTCGTCGTCCTCGCGGGCGTCTCGTGGTGGCACACCGTCGGGAACGCGCGCGACTCTGTCGGGATGGTGCAAGGCCTCGCCCAGGTTGGCAGAGACATGCCGTTCGACATGAGCGCCGGACTCTTTCTGTCCATGTGGGTCGCCATGATGGTCGCGATGATGTTCCCGACCATCGCCCCGATCGTTTTGCTGCATCGCTCGGTCGTGCGTCGCAGGGGGGAGGGGGCCCTTCCCACGCTCGCCTTCGTGGCCGGCTATCTGGTCGTGTGGTCCGTGATCGGTCTTGTGCCGCTGGCTGCTCTCGTCGGCTTCCGCCACGTCTCGCACGCGTCCGACTGGGTTGCTCGCACGGGGGGAGGAGTGCTCCTCCTCGCCGGCCTGTACCAATACACGTCGTGGAAGACGGCCTGTCTCAAAGCATGCCGTTCGCCGCTGTCGTTCCTGATGACGCACGATTTCGGGCGAGGTTCAAACCGCGCCTTCCGAGTCGGAGTCTCGCACGGCGCCTATTGCCTCGGATGCTGTTGGGCGTTGATGGCGGTCTTGTTCGTCGTCGGC
>JBHELL010000269.1:0-3749 GCA_046263075.1 Actinomycetota bacterium
GGCCGGCGGGCTTGCGCGCCGCGGGCTTGCGCGCGGCCGTCTTCGGGGCCGCTTTCTTCGCAGCAGTCTTGCGCGCAGCCGTCTTCGCCGCGGGTTTGCGTGCGGCGGCCTTCGGTGTCGCCGTCTTCGCAGCAGCTTTGCGCGCAGCCGTCTTCGCAGCAGGTTTGCGCGCCGCCGTCTTCGCAGCCGGTTTGCGTGCCGTGGTGCGCGCGCGCGGCGCGCGCGCCGGCATCTCGCCGGCCGGCCCCATCGTTGACGCGGCTTCTGTCTCCGCGACCTCGTCGGCCGGCTCTGCCGCCCATCCGGGCGTCACAGGCTCCACCAGCGACTCGTGCTGCGCGGTCACCGGCGACTCGTCGACCATCCGCATCGCGGGCTCGGACGGGACCTCACCTTGGCCGTCACCGCCGAACGTCGGCGCGGTCTTGCGATTCTGGAGGACACCGATGATCAACGTCGTGAGCGCCGCCAAGCTGGTCCCGATCGAGGCATAGATCATCGAGTTGCCGTCCACGAAGAGACCGATGACGAACAGCACCGCGGCGGCAACGGTGAGGACGGCGCTGGCAGCGATCACAGGTGGAGCACTCCTCTCGAAGGGTTCCGGAACGACGGCGCGGGAGTCTACCCGGCTCTGTGGGACGAGACCAAGCTCTTGGTCATTCGCCGGCCCAGAAGGGCTCGCCGCCGGACTTCGCCGGTGGCGGCGATTGTGGTTCTTGCGATGGAGGCTGCGGTGGAGGAGGCGGCGGTTCCTGTTTCTTCTGCTGTTGCTGCTGGGAAGGAAGCTCGCGCGCGATGCGCTGCGCGGTCGCCGACAACGGCGAGCCCTCGTCGATCGCGCGCAGCTGGTCCTCGAGGAACCTCTTCATCCGGGTTCGAACCTCGGCTTCAACGCGCATCGGGTCCGGCTGCTGAGCAGGGGCGGGCGGCAGCGGTGTCGCCTGCGTGGGCGCGGGCGTTCCGCCGCGAAGACGCGCAACCTCCTGCTGCAAGGCGGCGAGCCGCACCTTCATCTTCTGGTTCTCTTCGTAGAGCCGGGTGAACTCCTCGACGACCTCGTCGAGGAAGAGATCGACGTCGGCCTGGTTGTATCCGCGGAACGACTCGCGGAACTCTTTGCGAACGATGTCTTGCGGCGACAATGGCATGTCGAGAACAGGTCTAGCACACGACGTATGAAACCAACAGCACGAGGAAAAAGACGAGCAGGATCGACATGTCGAGCGCGACGGCGCCGATGCGCAGCGGCGGGATGAGCGGACGCGCCCATCGCACCACCGGTTCGGTTAGGAAATAGACGACATCGACCACCGGCTTGAGTCCGTCCGGCAGCGTTGGGATCCACGACAGCAGGACGCGCGCGAGCAGGACCCAGTAATAGATCTTGACCGCGATGCAGAGGGGACCGATGTGCGCGAGGAGGATCACGCGATGGTCACATCTCGCCGACGCCGAACAACCCGTGCTCGGCGAGGCGGCGCTTCTCGTCCGCCGAAACCTCCATGTTGAACGGCGTCAGCAAGTAGACCTGCTCACCGACGCGTTGCATCTTGCCGTTGAGCCCGTAGACCAAGCCGGACGCGAACTGCAGGATCTTCGGCGCGTGCTTCTGTTCGGTCAGGCGCAAGTTGATGATGACGGGCACGCCTCCCTTGTAACGGTCGGCGAAGTCCTGCGCGTCGTCGAAGATGCGAGGCTCGACGACGTGGACCTGTCGCGGTGCTGCCGTCGGGATCGAGCGAACGACACCGCCGCGGCCCGCGGGATGACGATCCTCGCGGTCGCACGCGATCGTCCGCACGGCGGGCGGCTCGGCCCGGTGCGGCGGCTCTTCGACGAGGTCTTCCTCGAACTCTTCTTCCTCGTCCATGAGGCCGAGGGAGACCAACGTCTTCTTCCAAAGGTCGCGCATTCTTCGCCTCCCGCTCATCCGGCCTCGGCTGGATCGAGCAAAGCGTATGACAAAGGTGCTACCGGATGTCGGAAGGACGGTATCGTGCCACGGTCGGGGGTCGGATGTCACCTCGACGCCGACCCACTACCGTCGGTGTCTGCCGAGCCGCGGGCGCTCGCCGAAGATGGCGGTGCCGACGCGAACGATGGTCGCTCCCTCCTCCACGGCGAGCTCGAAGTCTCCGCTCATCCCCATCGAAAGATCGCGCGCGGCAGGATGATCCGCCGCGACGCGGTCCCTGACCTCGCGGAGCCGGGTGAAGCTCGCTCGCACCGCTCTCTCATCCCCCGCCTGTGCGATGGTCATGAATCCCTTCAGGTCGAGCCTCGGGTCGCGCGCGACCGCATCGACGAGCTCGTCCACCACGTCGGGATGCACGCCGTGCTTCGATCGCTCCCCCGACGTGTTCACTTCGATCAAGACGTCTTGCGCCGAGCCGGCCGCGCGCGCGATGGCGTCGGCGAGCGGCACCGAGTCCACGCTGTGGATCAACGCAACCCGGCCGGCGATCGCGCGCACTTTGTTGCGCTGCAGCGTTCCGATGAAATGCCAGCGCGCGCCGGATACATCGCGGATCTTCGCTTCGAGCTCCTGCGCGCGGTTCTCGCCGAGGTCGGCGATGCCTGCCGCAACCGCTTCGCGCATCCTCTCTACATCCACGGTCTTCGTGACTGCAACGAGCGTTACCTCACTCGCGTCACGGCCGGCGCGCGCGGCGGCGTCTGCGATGCGCGCACGAACGTCCTCCACGCGGTCCGCGATCGTCATCGCTGTTCGATCATGATGATGCGATCGCGGCGACGACTCCCTGTCGAGCCGCGTCGCCCGCTCGATGGCTGTAGAAACGGTGCGGCTCGCATCTCGTGCACAGAGCCGCGATGGAGATCGACGTGATACCCGCGCCCGTCAGCGCCAACCGCGCGGCGCGCCACAGATCGAGACGCCGGCTCGTGATGACGTCTGCTCCGAGCGCATCGACGGCCGGCAGCGCGACGTCGTCGCCGACCTCGTAGCAGCACGGGCCGATCGACGGACCGACGCACGCGACGACGTCTGCCGCATCTTCGAACGCGCCTGCGGCATTCGCCACGACGCCGCCGATCAAGCCGCGCCATCCCGCATGGATGACGGCGAGCCTTCGCCGCACCGGGTCGGCGAGCACGATCGGCAAGCAATCCGCGGTGAGTACGGCGAGGGCGCACGACGGCTCGTCGGTCCACAGCGCATCCATGTCGGCGATGGCATCGCCGGGGTCCAGGGCGCCACGGCCGCGCTCCTCCGTCGTCACGGCAGCGACCCCGACGCCGTGGACCTGCCGGCCGCTCGTCCACGATCCCGGCGGCATCGCGATCGCATCGAGCGCCCGCGCGCGGTTGCGCCGAACGACCTCGGGATCGTCGCCGGAAACGAACGATAGATCGAGCCCATCGAACGGGGGCTCGCTCCAACCGCCCGAGCGGGCCGTGAATGCGACGTGGATCCCGGCATCCTCGAGCGACGGGACGGCGAGGTACGCGCCGGGCGGCTCGCCCGCGCGCGCACGGAACGCTCGCCACTGGAACACGGTCAGAGGATAAAGGTCGGCTGCCGCGCCCTCGGCAGCCGACCGATGATCCGTTGCGTTATCGACGAAGGAACGACGGGATGTCTTCGAGATCCTCGTCGGCCTCGAAGACGACCGTGCGCCGCGCCGGCGCAGGCTCGCCGCCGAGATCGATCTCCTCGTCGTCGTCCAGGGTGAGGCCGCCGACCTCGCGGCTCGCCCACCTCTCGAACCCTGCTGCGATGACGG
>JBHELL010000270.1:0-5064 GCA_046263075.1 Actinomycetota bacterium
AAGCGTCTGGGTGCACGAGCGGTCGCCAATGAACTGAATCGACGCGGACACAAGACCCGTCTTGGCAAGCCGTGGAGTCACACTTCCGTGCTGACCGTTCTCACGAACCGCGCGTACATCGGCGAGATCTTCTTCCGCGAGCGCTACCACGCCGCTCCGCGTCCACAGCTCGTGGCCAAGGACACTTTCGACACTGCGCAGGCGATCCTCGAAGAACGAGGAGAGGATCCGAGCGTGCGACGTTCAAACTCATCGGAGTATCTACTCACCGGGTTGATCGTGTGCGACCGCTGCGGCAAGAAGTTCGTCGGCGCCGCGGCAACCGGGAACAAGTATCGCTACCCGTACTACGTCTGCTTCTCGCGACAGCGCTATGGCACACACGAATGCCCGCAGGACCGCCTGCGCGCCGAGGAGATGGAAGAGCGGCTGATCGAGAGTCTCGTCAAGATCCTAGAACGAAGCGACGTCATCGAAGAAGCAATCGAGCGCTGGGCGGCGCAGCAAGGCCAAGACAGGCCAAGCTCGAGAAAGAACTGGCAGCGGTCGATGGGCAGATCCGCAAAGCCGAGTCCGCCCTCGACCGCTACTTCAATGCCTTCGAGTCCGGCTCGATGACCGAATCCACGTGCGCGTCGCGCGTGCAGAAGCTCACGGCCGAGATCGCCGCGCTCAACGCTCGGCGCGCTGAGGTTGCGGATGAAGTCTCAGAAGCCGCTCCGGAAACTCCCGCCGAGGAAGACCTCACACAACTGCGGGAGGAGCTCCTGTCCGCTCTGGAGGCCGGCGATCACGCGCAACGCAAGGCGCTGCTCCAAACGCTCGTGGCCGAAATCCGCGTCAAAGACCGCTCATGGATCCAGCCGACCTTTCGCGTACCGATATTTCGACCACCGTCCGGATCGGTGCTCCCAACGGGATTCGAACCCGTGTCACCACCTTGAAAGGGTGGGATCCTAGACCGCTGGACGATGGGAGCCGGACATCAGGATAACCGGCGCGCTCGGCTCGGCGTTGACGGATCCGGTTACAGCGCGCGCAGCTCTACTTCATTGCCGTCTTGGCGCGCGCAGCCCTTTTCGAGCGCTTCTGCGCGCACATACGCGATACCGGATCCGCCGGCCGCGCTCGTCACTCGCCCGACGTCGTCGTCCAAAGGACCGGTCGCGATCTCCGCGCCGCGCACACCCACGACCAGCCGGCGCACGCGTCCGAGATTGTGCACGCGCGCGACGCTTTCTTGACCCGGATAGCACCCTTTCGTGAACGACACCGCGCGCGCGAGATACGGCGTCTCGTTGATCAGCATGTCCGCCGTCACGTCGACGCCGTAGACCGGGCGGCCCGCAGCGATCCGCGCTGCATCATGCTCCGCCAGGGATCCCTTTGCGGATGAGCGAGAACCGATGATGTCGAACCCCGGCACGGCCCACTCAACGCGAACGACGATCGAGCCATCGTCGCGCGTGAGATGCGCGCGCTCGCCGGCCGGGAGCGGCGGACCGAGAGGCGACGAGCGATCACCGCGTACCGCGTGCACGCGCAGGTCTGTGGGCTCGACGGAGCAGCCGGACAGCGGTGCGACTCGCTCCAGATAGGAGACGTCGCCTTCGCCGTCGAGCAAGACGTGGCCGGCGAAGACGAGCACGCGCAGCTCGGCGAGCACGTGTCCCTTGTCGTCGAGCACGCACGTCAGCGCCCCTTCGCCCGGACGTAGCTCGAGCAACGACTGGCTCGTCGTCGCTTCGAGGAACGCGAGCGGCGAGTCGCCGGTCACTCGCCAAATACGTCGCGGCAGCTCGACGGCATGCATCGTTTCGCTCAACCCATCCTCCGCCCGTATCCTTCCACGGCCATGACGGATCCGCATCGCTGGTTCGCCGCGCGCACGTTCGGCGCCGCAGGCTTGCCCGATGGGCGCGCGCTGGCCGCGCGGAAGACCGGCACGATCGCCGTCGCGCTGCCGGCCCTCGACGAAGCCGAGACCATCGGTGCGATCTGCGCTGCCGTTCCGCGCGACCTGGTGGACGAGATCGTGGTGCTCGACGGCGGGTCCGCCGACGGGACGCAGGAAGCCGCGAAGAGCCACGCGCGCGTTGTCGACGTGCGTGCGCTCCTGCCGGAATTCCCGCCGGTGCGCGGCAAGGGCGACGGCATGTGGCGCGGCTTGTCCGTCATCGACGCCGACATCGTCGTGTTCATCGACGCCGACATCCGCAACTTCGCGCCGCACTTCGTGACGCGGCTCGTCGCGCCGCTGCTGCTCGACGAGTCGATCGCGTTCGTCAAAGGTTTCTATCGCCGGCCGCTCGTGCACGGCGACACGGTCGTGCCGGACGGCGGCGGCCGCGTGACCGAACTCGCGGCACGGCCGTTGTTGAACGCGTTCTTCCCGGAGCTCGCGGGTGTGTTACAGCCGCTCGGCGGGGAGTATGCCGCCCGGCGATCGCTCCTCGAGCGCCTTCCGTTCTTCTCCGGGTACAGCGTCAAGGTCGGCCTTCTGATCGACCTGTTGTCTCATGACGGTCTCGATGTGCTCGCGCAGGTGGACCTCGGGGAACGCGTGCATCGGAACCGTCCGCTCGTCGAGCTGACGCCGATGGCATCGGCGATCGCGCGCACGATCCTTGCGCGCGCCGAGCGCGGCGGGCGGCTTGTGGCTGCGCAGGATTACCCCGAGATGCCGCTGCTCGTTCCGCGCGGCTCGACGCTGGAATCCGCAGACGTCGCCGAGCTCGAGCGCCCACCCCTCGTCGAGGTGTGCGCGCGGAAGCGCGGCTGACGTGGCCGGCAAGGTTGTGCGGCGTCAGTGCGCGCGCTGCGGTCGCACCGAGAAATGCCTTCCCGGCGGCATCCCCGCGGGGTGGTCGATCGCGACCGAAGGCGACCGGTTCGAATACGTCTGCGACGTCTGCGTCCGAAGGAACCTTCGCGCGATCGAGTCGAAGCTTCCGCAAGATTATTGGGAACCGTGAGTCGTTCCGCGCGTGCGGGACATACTATGTCGCGTCATGTGCGGTGTTGCAGGCTTCTGGGGACCCCCCGATCGCGCGTTGCTCGAAGCCATGGCGCGCGTCCAGGTCCATCGCGGGCCGGATGACGAAGGCTTCTTCGAAACGCAGCATGCGAGCCTCGCCTTCCGCCGCCTTTCGATCATCGACATCGAACACGGCGCGCAACCGATGGGCAACGAAGACGGCCGAGTGCAGCTCGTTTTCAACGGCGAGGTCTACAACTTCCGCGAGCTGCGCGCGGACCTCGAGAAGACCGGTCACACCTTCCGAACCGACTGCGACACCGAAGCGATCGTGCACGCGTACGAGGAGTGGGGGCCGGACTGTTTCACCCGCTTCAACGGCATGTGGGCCGTCGGCATCCTCGATCTGCGCGCCGAGCCGAAGCTCGTGCTCGGGCGTGATCATTTCGGGATCAAGCCGTTGCACTGGGCGCGCGCCGGCGACCGGATCCTCTTCGCGTCAGAGATAAAGGCGATCCTTCAAGACGACTCGTTCGAAGCGAAGCCGAACGAGCAACTGCTGTACGAGTACCTGATCAAAGGGTTGCACGACCACACCGGTGAAACCTTCTTCGAAGGCGTTCATCAGGTGCGCGCGGCGACGTACGTCGAGATCGACCCGCGCGGTGTGCGGGAGCACACGTACTGGGAACCGTCGCTCGGGACCGGCGCGCGCGCCGACCCGACGGAGTTCCGCGCGCGCTTCCAGCGGTCGGTCGAGCGCAGGCTCGTCGCGGACGTTCCTGTCGGGACGTGCCTCTCGGGTGGGCTGGACTCGTCGTCGATCGTCTCGGTGATGACGAGCCTCCTTCAAGAGCACGTTCCGGATGCGGTGTCGCTCGGCGATCGCTTGAAGACGTTCTCCGCGGTGTTCGGGGACGATCCGATCGACGAGCGGGAGTACATCGAAGAGGTGCTCGACCGAACGGGCGCAGAACGCAACTACGTCGAGCCGACCTCCGAGGAGTTCTTCGAAGAGATCGAGCAGTTCGTATGGCACACGGAGGAGCCGATCGTTTCGACCGGACCGTACGCGCAGTGGTGCGTGATGCGTCTTGCGAAGGACAAGGTGAAGGTGCTGCTCGACGGGCAGGCGGGAGACGAGCTGCTCGCCGGTTACGTGCCCTACCACCGCGTCTACCTCAAGCAGTTGCTACGCGAACGGAAGCTGTCGCTGCTCGCGCGCGAAGCGTGGGCGGCGCGTGACGTCCTCGCGCCGCTGGTGAAGCGCCGGCTGCAGCAACGGCGCAAGTCCTTCGACGAGCGCACGCTGTTGCGGCCCGAGTACGTCTCATCGCGGCGCGCGCCGAACGACGCGCGCGTGCAAGCCGACCTGAAGAAGCGGCTGGTGCAAGACTTGACGACGTACAGCTTGCCGTCGCTCCTTCGCTACGAAGATCGCAACTCGATGGCGCACTCCATCGAGTCGCGGATCCCGTTCCTCGACCAAGAGCTCGTCGAGTGGGTGTTCAACCTTCCACCGGACGCGATCATCCGCAACGGATGGAGCCGCGCGATCTTGCGTGAAGGCTTGCGCGACGCGCTTCCGGAGAAGGTACGCACCCGGCGCTGGAAGGTGGGTTTCACGACACCGGAGATGCGCTGGCTGCGCCGTCGTCGAGCCGCGATCCAGAGCCTGTTTCGCTCGCCGCTGTTCGCGTCGCGCCCGTACTGGGACGCGCGCGCGGTCGCCGACGCGTTCCGTCGCGCCTGCAACGGTGAGATCGACGCCTCGATGTTCTTCTGGCGCGCGATCAACGTCGAGCTGTGGCTTCGCGTGTACTTCGGCGACCGGCGCGGGCGCGCGCTCACGAAGGAGTCGGTGCCGTCGTTCACCCGCTACGGTGACGAATTCAGCGCGCGCACGGCCGGAACAGAAGATGCCGCGCGCCTGCTGGCGTCGCACACGCCGAACCCCAGCCGGCACCTGTTCATCGTCGCGGGGTCATCGCGCGCGACGTACGCGCGCATCCCGGTGCGGACACCGCTCGTCAATGCGGGGGACGACATCCAAACGGTCGTGCAGAAAGCGCTTGTCGACTACGACG
>JBHELL010000271.1:0-8042 GCA_046263075.1 Actinomycetota bacterium
GTCCATCTTGTTGACGACGCAGATGACAGGCGTCCCGACAGCGAGCACTTCACGCGCGACGAACTCGTGGCGCGTCCCGGACGGCTGCGTCGCGTCGACCATGAAGATCACGGCGACGACCTCGCGGAGCGTGCGACGAACGACGTCGTTGAGTCGCTCGCCGAGCAGCGACTTCGGCTTGTGAAGGCCCGGGGTGTCGATGAAGACGATCTGATAGTCGTCGCCGGTCAAGACGCCGCGGATCGCGTTCCGCGTCGTCTGCGGTTTTTCGGAAGTGATCGCGACCTTGCGGCCGACGAACGCATTCAACAGCGTCGATTTGCCGACGTTCGGGCGGCCGACGATCGAAACGAAGCCCGAGTGGAACGCCATCAGTCTTCCGTCGGCGCGGCGGTTCGGGTGACGAGGACCTTCGAGATCCGGCGTCCCTGCACACGCTCGGCGACGAACCGCAGCCCTTGGTACTCCACTTCTTCGCCACGCGCCGGCAGCTTGCCGAGCAACCCGCTCATCAACCCTCCGACCGTGTCCCATTCGGTGTTCGGCAGCTCGACGTCGAGGAGCTCCGACAGTTCGTCGACGTTGAGCCGGCCGCTCACGCGCAATGTGGAATCGTCGACCGGCTGCACCTGCGGCTCCTCGCGGTCGTATTCGTCTGCGATCTCGCCGACGATCTCCTCCAAGAGATCTTCGAGCGTGACGAGCCCTGCGACGTCGCCGTACTCGTCGACGACGATCGCCATGTGGGTCTTGCGAGCCTGCATCTCACGCAGGAGCTCGGAGACCTTCTTCGACTCCGGGACGACCATCGCTTTGCGGATGACGTCTTTCAGTTTCGGTTTCTCTCTGGCCTTCCCGTTGCGCCGCTTGCCGTGCAGCTTGCGCATCACGTCTTTGGCGTAGACGAGCCCCGCGATGTTGTCCGAGTCGCGCTCGGCATAGACCGGCATGCGCGAGTATCCGAACTCGAGCATCTTCTCGAGGACCTCGTCCGGGGCTTCGTTCACGTACACGCCGACCATCTCGGGACGCGGGACCATGACCTCCCGCACGACCGTGTCCCCGAATTCGAAGATGGAGTGGATCATCTCCTTCTCTTCTTCTTCGATCGACGCTTCGCCGGCGGCGACCTCGGCCATCGTTCGGATCTCTTCCTCCGTGACGAACGGCCCCTTCTTCAAACCGCGGCCCGGCAGGATCGCGTTGGCGAGGGCGATGAGTCCGCGCGCGAGTGGATACAGCAGCGGCATGCGCGCGATGAACGAGATCGTCGGAGCGAGCCGCAGCGCAACACGGTCGGTGTGTTGAACGGCGAAAGTCTTCGGCGACACTTCCGCGAAGACGAAGATCACGGTCGTCATCAGAACGGTCGCGATGACCTCACCGAACGGCCAAGTGTGGCGGATCGCGATGTCGGTTGCCATCGTCGTCGAGCTGATGTGGCACAGCAAAACGACCAGAAGTACGACATTCAGATGTCGAGCCGGATCCTCGACGATCTTGATCAGCGCAGGTGCGCCCTTTCGCTCTTCGTCCTCGAACGCGAGCGCGCGCGCCCGGTTCATGCGCGTGATCGCAACTTCCGCGGCGGCGAAGAAGCCTGCGATCGTGAGCAGCAGAACCATCGCGACGATCTTGCCGAGATCGACGTTGTTCACGCGCGCACCGCCGCGAGAAGCTCGTCCTGCTCGGCGAACATCGCGCGTTCTTGATCCGGCTCGGCGTGATCGCGGCTGGCGCAGTGCAATATCCCGTGGACGAGCAAGAGCGCGAGCTCATCCTCGAAGGGCTTGCCTGCCGCGCGCGCTTGATCTGCGGCCACCGACGGACACAGCACGACGTCGCCGATCACGAAGGGGCCGGGCGACGGCTCGACGATGTCCATCGGCCACGCGAGCACATCCGTCGGCTCGCGCACGCCGAGCGCGCGCTCCTTCAACTCGGCCATCGCGCCGGGCTCGACGAGCGTGATCGACAACGCGCCGCCGATGCCGAGCGCGCGCAGCGTCCGCTCGGCGAGCGCGCGGATCCACCCCGCATCGACCGGAACGGAAGACTGGTCGTCGGCTACCTCGATCGAGGGCGAGTGACTATCCGGGGGCTCGGTCACTTCGATTCGTCGAAGCGACGGTACGCCTCGACGATCTCCTGAACGATCTTGTGGCGCACGACGTCGCGCGACGAGAGGAAGCAGAACGAAACGCCTTCGATGTCCGTGAGGATCTCGCGCGCGGCGTTCAAGCCCGAGTACTGACCTTGCGGCAGATCGATCTGCGTCACGTCGCCGGTGACGACGAGAGTGGAGCCGAACCCGAGCCGCGTGAGGAACATCTTCATCTGCTCCGGCGTCGTGTTCTGCGCTTCGTCGAGGATGATGAACGAGTCGTTCAACGTTCGGCCTCGCATGTACGCGAGCGGCGACACTTCGATCGTCGCGCGCGAGAGGAGCGACTGGATCTTGTCGGCATCCATCATGTCCATGAGCGCGTCGTAGAGCGGTCGCATGTAGGGGTCGACCTTCTCCATCAGCGTGCCCGGGAGGTAGCCGAGCCGCTCTCCTGCTTCGACGGCGGGACGCGTGAGGATCACGCGGGCAACCTCCTTGGCCAGCAGCGCGCGCACCGCCATCGCGACGGCAAGGTATGTCTTCCCGGTACCGGCAGGCCCGATCCCGAATGTGATCGTGTTCTTGCGGATCTGGTCGACGTAACGCTTCTGCCCCGGCGTCTTCGGTCGCACGGCCTTCCCGCGGTGCATGAGCGCGGTGTCGCCGAACACGTCCGACGGGCGCGCGGTCTCGCCGGCCTTCAGCATGTCGATCGTGCGCTCGAGGCTCGCAACGTCGAGCGGGGCGTGTGCCTCGAGCAGCGTGATCAGCTCTTCGAACAGGTATGCGACACGCTCGGCTTCCGCACGCTCCCCCTGGATGGTGATCTCATTGCCCCGGACGAGGATCGAAGTCTCGAACGAACCCTCGATCAGTTTCAGCAGCTCGTCCCGCTGTCCGAGGATGGCGACCATCTGGTGCTGGCCGGGGACGAGGATCTTCACTTCGGTTGTCTGGGATGCCACGTGGGCGGTCGTACCTTCCTTGTGGTTGGCTCTCTCTTCGCAGTATAGCGAGGGGGTTTCAGGCTCAAGCGCCGGGTCCCATCGCGCCGAGCGGGCGGCCGCCGAGCACGTGAAGGTGCAGGTGGAACACGGTCTGGCCCGCGTCCGGTCCGACGTTGAAGACCAGCCGGTACCCCGACCCGTCGAGCCCTTCCGCGCGCGCAACCTCATTGGCAGCATCGACCACCTCGGCGAGCAAGCCTGCGTGCCCGGCGCCGATGGACCGAGCATCGGCCACGTGGTCCTTCGGCACCACGAGCACGTGGACGGGTGCAGCGGGTGCGACGTCGCGGAAGGCATATACGGCCGGTCGGTCGAGCACCGGCGTGGATGGGATCTCGCCTGCGACGATCCGGCAGAAGAGACAGTCGCTCACGCGCTCAGGGTATTGGGGCTCGCGCTCAGGGTGCGGCCGGCGCGCGCAACCCGAGCTCGCTCAGCAACTCGCCGAGTTGCTCGGACGACGTCGCAAGGACGGCAGCCAGCGCGCGCACGTCGTCGGCACGGATCGACATGACGCGGCCGTTGAAGTCTTCCCGAGCCACCTGGATCATCTGAACGAACCGCCCGATGATCGCAGCCTCCGGTGCATCGGTGCGGTTGATCGCCTCGAGATCGACGGTGATGCGGATGGGTCCTGGGGTGGTGTCGGTGTCGAGCGTGATAACGCGGTCTTCAGGCTGAGGAAGCAAGCGGTCGGCAGGCACACCGTAGAACTGGGCGAGCCGCTGGAGCCGCGGGACTGAGATGCTCCGCTCGCCGCGCTCGTACGCCCCCAGGACGGAGGCCTTGAATTCCTTCTGCGACGCGCGCTCCACCTCGTGCAAGGAGAGACGCTTCTGCAGACGGATCGCCCGGAGGCGTTCTCCAACGCGCACGGCGTAGGTCGGATCCACAGTCTCCCCCCGCTCCGGCTCCATCCGCCCCCCCTTTCGATTCTTCGACAAAAACCCGAATCCTCCTGCGCGGTCAGCCGATCCTCGAATATCGCGCCAGGACGAGCGTGGCGCCGACGATCGCCGCGGTTTCAGCTCGAAGGATAGTGGGGCCGATGGTCGCGACCCGTGAACCAAGCGCTTGAAGCTCGGCGAGCTCCTCGGGCGACAGGCCGCCCTCGGGGCCGACGACGAGCCCGAGCTCGGCGGGGGTCTTCCCCGCCAGCGCGGCGTTCAGGGACTCCGGCGCGCCGGCATCGAGGACGACCGTGACCTCGGGGAGGTCGCCGAGCCTCCCCGGCTCGAAGACTTCCGGCAAGAACGGGCGCCGCGATTGCTTGGCGGCTTCGAGCGCGACGGCGCGGAGCCGCTCGGCGTACGAGGCCGATTTCGAGGGATCCCATCGCGGGACGCTTCGTTCCGCGAACCACGGACGGATCTCCTCGACGCCGAGCTCCGTCAGCTTCTGAACGATGACCTCGAGCTTGCCCTTCTTCGGCACCGCCGGGTACACGACGAGCCGTGGAGGCGGCGAGGACGATCGCTCGCGCGCAGCCACCCGTACGACGAGCGCGCGCGCGTCCGGCTCGACGACTCCTTCGACGACGGTCCCGCGCCCGTCGGAAACGGTGACGCGCTCGCCGGGTTTGATGCGCAAGACGCGCAAGGCGTGACGCGCTTCCTCCCCTTCGATGCGAACGATGTCGTCTTCGACCGACGGGGCGAAGAAGTGCGGGAAGGTCACTCGCCGAGGAACGAGTCGCGCAGCCGGCGGAACACGCCTTTGCCTTTGCCGGCGTGCACCGTCTCGCCGCGGATCTTCGCGAGCTCTTCGAACAGCGCGCGCTCGTCCGCCTTGATCTTCGCCGGGATCGACACAGCGACGTGGATCAGCAGATCACCGCGGCCGTATCCGTTCAGGTGCGGGATCCCCTTGCCGCGCAACCGCAACACCGTCCCGTGTTGAGTGCCTGCGGGGACCGAGACCTCTTCGTCTCCGTCGAGCGCGCGAACCGTGACATCTGCGCCGAGCACAGCTTGCGTCAGGGGAACTTCGAGCGCGCAGACGAGATCATCGCCGCGGCGCTCGAACAGCTCGTGCGGCTCGACGTCGACGCGGACGTACAGGTCCCCGTCTGCGCCGCCGCGTACACCAACCTCACCTTTGCCGCGGATGCGGAGCGTCGTGCCGTCGGCGATGCCCGGCGGGATGTCGACGGCGACGGAATGCGTGCCGAGGACGCGGCCGTCGCCGCCGCACGTGGTACACGGGTTCGTCGGCGCTTCAGCGCTCCCTGCGCACACGTCGCACGGTCGGGTCGTCATCACCGTCCCGAGGATCGTGTTGCGCGTCGCGCGGATCTCACCCTGACCGCCGCAACGGCCACAGCGCCCGCGGAACGTGCCTGGCTCGGTGCCGTCGCCGTTGCACCGTTCGCTGCGCGCGCGCGCGTTGATATCGACGTCGCGCCGCGCACCGCTTACGGTCTCCTGGAGCGTGATCGCGACCGCAACGCCCGCGTCTTGTCCCGGTACGGCGGACGTCCGGCGCCGGGTCCGCTGGCGTCCGAACGCCGAGCCGCCGAAGAACGCTTCCATTATGTCGTCGAGCCCGCCGAACCCCGCGCCGGAGAATGGCGACTGCGCCTCACCGAACGTGTCGAACTGGCGTTTGCGCTCCGGGTCGCTGAGGACGCCGTAGGCCTCTGCGATCATCTTGAACCGCTCTTCGGCGTGCGGATCCTCCGGGTTCGCGTCCGGATGCGACTCGCGCGCGAGCTTGCGGTACGCGCGCTTAATGTCCTCCGCGCTCGCCTCCCGCGAGACCCCGAGGATCGCGTAGTAGTCCGGCATCAGCTCGGCTCTGGGTTCGAGCCGCCGAGCGATCCTTCGAGCAAGTGTGCGACCGCATCGGCGGTGGCGATCACCCGGTCGTAATCCATGCGAGTCGGCCCGATGACGCCGACGGAGCCGTGCGCGCCCTAGGGACCGAAGCTCGCGACGACGATCGAGCACGACTGGAAGTCTTCGCTCGGAACCTCGCTGCCGATGCGGACCGACACCGGACCGAGCGCACCGGCGAGGAGCTGGAGCACCTGAGTCTGATGCTCGAGGGCCTCGTAGAGGCGGTGAAGCTCCTCGCGCTGGAAGTCGTCTTCGCCGGCGAGGTTCGCAACACCGCCGACGGCCATCTCTTCGCCGGCCTCTTGCAGCGCGCGCATCGACGACATGATGTCGTCGAGCAATGAACGCTCGGCCGGCTGGGCCTTGGCTATCTCGGCGTCGAGCGTCTTCATGCTCTCGTCGAGCGTGGAGTCCTGCAAGGATCCGCCGAGCCGCTTCGCGATCGCGTCTAGATCGGGTTCGGTGATCCGCGGGTCCATCGGCAAGAACCGCTGCTCGACCCGGCCGTTGTCGGCGATGAGCACGAGCATGGCCATCCGAACGCCCATGGGGAACAGCTCCAACCGGCGCAGCCGAGCCGGCCGCGCGCGACGCGCGAGGACCGCCGCGGCGTGGCGCGTGAACCTCGCGACGACGTCGGTGGCGCGGTGGAGCAGCTCATCGAAGCTCGCGGCTTCCGGGGCGAATTCCGCTTCGAGCGCGCGGCGCTGGCCCTCGGCGAGCGCGCGCGGCTGCTTGATCTCATCGACGACGAAACGGTACGCGCGATCGCTGGGGATGCGCCCGGCGCTCGTGTGCGGCTGGGCGAGGAACCCCATCTCTTCGAGCCGCGCCATCTCGTTCCGGACCGTGGCGCTCGAGAGACGAAGGCGCGCGCGGTCTACGAGGTACTTCGAGCCGACCGGTTCACCCGTACGGATGTACTCGCGCACGATCGCGCGCAGGATCGCCGCTTGCCGTTCGCCGAGCCCAGATTCGGTCGAAGCCATGCCGACGAGGTTAGCACTCGACGATGTCGAGTGCTAAGCAGTTGGCGCCGGCACCGCGTTCAAGATCATCCCCGCGACGTCGTTGTCGAGCAGCATCCCTTGCACCGTCGGGCGATACATACCGCCGTCGACAACCCCGAGCCCCGCGGAGGTCAGCGCAGCCATGTCACAGAGCGCGCCCAGACGCTCCTCAGCCTCGGCCACATCGAACCCCTCAGCCAGCCGGAGCCGTAGCGAAAGCCATTCCTCGGCGCGCGCGCGCTCGTCGAGCTGCTCTTCGCCGGCGATCGCGCGCGCGGGATCCGCGAGGTATGACGGCAGCGCGCGCGTGTTCCACCAGCGGCGGCCTGCGCGATGCGAATGCGCGCCGACCCCGAGCCCGAGGTAATCACCTTGCGTCCAGTATCCGATGTTGTGTGCGCATCGCTTCCCCGGCTTCGCCCAGTTGGAGACCTCGTAGTGCTCGAAGCCGCTCGCGGTGAGCATCTCCGATGCGAGCTCGAACTTGTCCGCGAGCGCGTCGTCGTCCGGCGCGCGCATGCGACCGCTCCTGACGGCCTTGCCGAAGGGTGTTCGCTCTTCGATCGTCAATGCGTAACAGGACACATGCTCGACGTCGAGATCGATTGCCGTCTGTAGCGACGCACGCCACACCTCGAGCGGCTCGAAGCCGTAGATCAGGTCCAGCGATACGTTGTCGAGCCCTGCCCGGCGCGCGGCCCCGACGGCGGCGATGACCTCCGCGGACGTGTGGGTGCGCCCGAGTGAACCGAGGACGTCGTCGTCGAATGATTGGGCGCCGATCGACAGACGGTTGACGCCCGCGTCTCGCAGACGCTTCAAGGCGTCGGTGGATACCGAGTCGGGGTTCGCTTCGACGGTGATCTCCGCGCCCGGCTCGACGTCGAACATGCCGCACAGCGCGCGCAGGGACCGCGCGAAGAGCGATGGATCTATGAGTGTGGGTGTTCCGCCGCCGACGAACACGGTCGAAACGCGGTCGTCCCACGCGCGCGCGCGCGCCTCCTCGAGCAGGGCCTCGAAGTACCGCTCGTGATCCTGCGATCGGCCGACCACGACCGCGAAATCGCAATAGGGACAG
>JBHELL010000272.1:0-3548 GCA_046263075.1 Actinomycetota bacterium
CAGGAGGGCGGGCTCGGCGCGTCGAACGTGGGCGCGAGCAAGGGAGGGAACCCGATGCGATTCCACCGCATCCTCGTCGCCGGCGCGTTGCTGGTCGGTGTTCTGCCGCGCGCAGGCTCGGCGACGACGCTGCCGGCGTGGCCCGTCTACGGTCACGACATCTCGAACACGCGTCATCAAACCGATTCGAGCATCGACGCGTCCAACGTCGCCACGCTGAAGAAACGTTGGTTCTTCTCGACGGGGGCAGACGTAACGGGGACGCCGATCGTCGCCGAAGGGAAGGTGTTCATCGGCGACACGCTCGGCGACTTCTTCGCGATCGATGCGGCGTCTGGTACGCAGCTTTGGAAGCGAACGTTGAGCGGTCCCGTATTCAGCACCGCGGCATACGACGGAGGCAAGGTTTTCGTCGGCGACAACTTGAACGAGCTTTGGGCGTTCAACGCGGCCGACGGATCCGACGCTTGGGCGGTCGATCCGGTTCAGGTCGAGACGGATCCGAACCTCGCGCCGTACGCGCAGTACTGGGGTTCGCCCGTTCCGTTCGACGGCGGGATCTACGTGGGCTTGTCGGGTGAGGACAAAGAGCTGGCCGTCAGCGCGAACCGGAAGGTGTGGCGCGGCAGCGTCAACGGGATCGACGAGCAGACCGGGCAGGTGCTGTTCCACACCCACACCGTGCGGCTGGATTGCGCGCCGAGCGTTACCGATTGCAACGGCGGATCGGTATGGGCGACGCCTGCGATCGACCCGGTGCGGCGGCTCGCGTACTTCGGGGTCGGCAACGCATACGACGCGCCCGCCGCGGACACGACCGATTCGATCGTGGCCGTCGACATCGACGCGCGCAGCAGCACGTTCGGGAGCATCGTGAAGACGCATCAGTTCACGAGCGGCGATTACTGGTCCCACTCGCTCCAAGGCGCGCTCAGCGGCAACCCCGATTGGGATTTCGGCTCCTCGCCCGTGTTGTTCGACGAGGACGGGCACGCGCTGCTCGCGGAAGGACAGAAATCCGGCGACTTCCGTGTGGTCGACCGTGACTCGCTCGACGAGCAGTGGGAAGCGCACTTCGGCGGTGGACGCAGCGGCGGTTTCGCAGGGGGCATCCTCGCGTCACCGGCGTTCGACGGGAGCACGTTCTACATCGGCACCTCGGACGACGTCGTCGATTCGCCGGTCGTTCCGACCGTTTCGAAGCAGGTTGCATTGAGCACGAGCGATCACGCGGTTCGCTGGACGAACTACACGCCCGTGTGGGCGTGGTCGGCGCCTGCGTACGCGAACGGGCTCGTGTTCGCGGGTGAAACCGAAGGTGAGGTGCTTGCGCTCGACGCGACGAGCGGCCTGCCGCTGTGGGCGTCGGACAACACCGGCGGGATCATCGCGTCTGGTCCGTCGGTTGCAGGCGACGCCGTGTACATCGGCACGGCGTGCTGCGGTGGTGCGTCTTCGTCGAGCGGCGTTTGGTCGTTCGGACTTCCGGGAGTGTGATCGACATGCGTCGAGCGATGATCGTTCCGTTGTTGTGTCTGTTCGTTCTTCCGATGTCGGCGCACGCGGCGACGCCCGTTCCCGGTCCACCGACGATCGCGATCGAAGCGTTCGAGTACCTCCCAAGCGGCACGGTGACGACGCTCGGCGCTACGGGTGCGCAGCAATTATGGATCCAGGAAGTGCCGGCGGGTGTCGACGTCACGGTGATCAACCTCGAGCCGACGTACCCCACGTTCCAACACACCGTTACGGAGTGCGCGTCTCCTTGCTTGTCTGTCGCCCACCCGACTGCGAAGACAGGGGGATTCGACACCGGCATCGTCTCGTACGGAGGGACGACGAAGACGATCGCATCCTCGTCGCTGACGCCGGGTGTTCACGACTACTTCTGCAAGTTGCACGACTGGATGCGCGGATCGATCCAGGTGCTCGGGACCTGACGAGCTGAGGCAGCCGGCTGTTCGGGGCGAGCGGGCCGGCGGACAGCTGTCGGTCTCGCCGGCCCGCTCTGGGGGCTTGCGCGTTAAGTTCCGCTTCGTGCCAGCATCTGCCTGCTGTCGCCAGAAACAAGTTCTGCGCCCACGCTTCGTGGTCTCCACCAAAGACGGGCCGTGCCCGGCACCCCACGGCAGTTTTGACTGTGGACCCCACGAACACGGATAGTGGCGGGATGGAGGCGGCGTTGCGGCCCGACCTGCGACTCGGGGGAGAACAGAACGGCTTGTCGCCGCTGCTCGTGGGCATCCTCGACCGGCTCGATGCCACGGCCGACGAGCTTGCCGAACGGATGCTGAACCGGTTCCTTGCAACGATCCCGAGCTACGGTGCGCTCCCAGACGAAACGCTGGCGCAGATCCGCGCCTTCAACGCGCGCATGATCCGGGGGTTCCTCGCCGGCCTGCGGGTAGGCAACGCGCCCGGCCCCGTCGACACGATACGGATCCGCGAAAGCGCCGCGCTTCGAGCGCGGGAAGGGGTGCCGCTGTCGGGGTTGCTCGCCGCGTACCGCGCGGGCGGTCAGCTCGCATGGCAGGAGGCGTTGATGTTGATCGGGGACGACCCAGAGCTGATGCGCGCGGGCCTCGAGCTGGCAACCGCGCTCATGCGGTGGCTCGACGAAGCGAGCGCGGCAGCGGCGAGCGCGTACCTGGCCGAGTACGAGCACCTGGCGACGGACCGCGAATCGGCTCGACGTGATTTCATCGACGCCGCGCTCGGGGGAACGCTGACGCCGGACGAGGTCGTCGCGCGCTCCGGCGCGATGGGACTCGATCCGCACGCCCCGCACGTGATCGCGTTGATCGAAGCTGATCGCGATGCCGAGGCGACGCTGCGCGCGGTGCAGCATCAGTCGCGCGCGCTCGTCGATGAGGCTTCACCGATCGCGCGCGCGCTCACGGTCGCTCGCGGCGACGAGCTGATCGTCGTGTGCCCCTGCGGGGAGGGCACGGAAGAAGACGTTGCGCGCGCCGTTCGAAACTTGATCGAGAAGACGGCGACGACGGCCGGTCTCGTCGCCGGCATCGGTCGCGCGCGGTCGACGCTCACCGAGATCGGAAGCTCGTACCACGAGGCGTCGATCGCTCTCACGGCGGCGCGCGCCGGTTCTCCCGGAGATGTTGCGCTGTACGGTGAGGTGCTGCTGGAGGAGCTGATCCTTCGCGAGCGAAGCGTCGCACGGCGACTGGCGCAGACCGTGCTCGATCCACTCGAGCGGCATCCGGAGCTCCGGGAAACCCTCGTCGAATTCATCCGGCACGGGCCCTCGCTCCCGTCCGTCGCGAAGCGGTTGTTCCTGCATCCGAACACCGTCGCGTACCGGTTGTCCCGGATCCGGGAGCTGACCGGGCGGGACCCGAAGACGCCCGCGGGGATCGCCGAGCTGTTCCTCGCGCTGCGCGCGCGCCAGCTCGTTGGCGCCGGCCCGGCCTGAGCAGGGTTTCCGGCCGCCGCGAAGAACGTCACTGTCGAACCCGTTCTCCAGGAGGCTCCGTGCGGAAATCGCTTGCTCTCGCGCTCATCTCGGCTGTGCTGTCATTCGTTCCCGC
>JBHELL010000273.1:0-4223 GCA_046263075.1 Actinomycetota bacterium
CAAGACGATCGCATCGAACTCGGCGCGCAGCTCGTCGACGGAGACGTTCTCGCCGATGTTCGCGTCGCAGCGGAACTCGGTTCCTTCCGCGCGCATCTGGTCGAGCCGCCGGTCGAGCACGCGCTTCTCCATCTTGAACTCGGGGATGCCGTACCGCAGTAACCCGCCGGGTTTGCCTGCACGCTCGAACACGACGACACCGTGTCCCGCGCGCGTCAGTTGCTGCGCGGCGGCGAGCCCCGACGGCCCGGAGCCGACCACCGCGACCCTCTTGCCCGTGACGTGCGCCGGCGGCTGCGGCGTCACCCAGCCTTCGGCGAACGCGCGATCGATGATCGTCACTTCGACCGCTTTTATCGACACCGGCTCGGCGTTGATGCCGAGGACGCAGGATCCCTCGCACGGCGCAGGGCAGAGCCGGCCCGTGAATTCGGGGAAGTTGTTCGTCGCGTGCAGACGCTCGATCGCTTCGCGCCACGAGTCTCGATACGCGAGGTCGTTCCAATCCGGGATCAGGTTCCCGAGCGGACAGCCGCTGTGGCAGAACGGCACGCCGCAGTCCATGCAGCGCGCGGCCTGCCTCTTGATCTCGGCGATCGGGAGCGGCTCGTAGACCTCTTTCCAATCGCGCAGCCGCTCACCGAGAGGGCGGTAGTGGATCGATTCCCGCTCGTGCTTGATGAAACCGGCTCGCTCACCCATGCGCCGCCGCCATGACCGCCTCGTCCACGGACTCCCCGCGCGCGATCGCATCCTTCGTCGCCTGCAGCACGCGTTTGTAATCTTTGGGCATCACTTTCACGAAGTGCTCCGCTTCCTTGTACCAATCCGCGAGCATGCGGTACGCGACCGTCGATCGGGTGTTGATGTAGTGGCGCTCGACGATGTCCTTCAGCCATTTCAAGTCGTCGTCGTCGAGCTCCTCGAGGTTCACCATCTCTGTGTTGAGGTTCTGCCCGAACGCGCTGTCCGGGTCGTAGACGAAGGCAACGCCACCGGACATCCCTGCGCCGAAGTTCCTCCCGGTCTTACCGAGGATCACCGCGCGCCCGCCGGTCATGTACTCGCAGCCGTGATCGCCGACACCTTCGACGACGGCGACCGCGCCCGAGTTGCGGACGCAGAATCGCTCGCCGACGACACCGCGGACGTATGCCTCGCCGCTCGTCGCGCCGTAGAGGATCACGTTGCCGGCGATGACGTTCTCCTGCGCCTTGAAGCGCGCGTTCCGGTCGGGATGCACGATGACCTTTCCACCGGAAAGACCTTTCGCCAGGTAATCGTTCGCGTCGCCTTCAAGCGTGAGCGTGATGCCCTTCGGAAGGAACGCGCCGAACGACTGCCCCGCCGAGCCGGTGAAATGGATCTTGATCGTGTCTTCGGGCAGCCCGATCGCGCCGTAGCGCTTCGTGACGTGGTGCCCGAGCATCGTCCCCACGGTGCGGTTCACGTTGCGGATCGGGAGTGAGAACGACACGTGCGTCCCGTTCTCCAGCGCCGTCTTGCACCATTCGATCAGCGTGTTGTCGAGCGCCTTGTGCAGGCCGTGATCCTGTGATGTTGCGTGATGTGCGAGAGTGCCCTCCGGAGCCGGCGGGATGTGCAGGATCGGCGACAGGTCGATGCCGTCGGTCTTCCACGTACGGATCGCAGGCTCGGTATCGATCAGCTCGGCGTGTCCGATCGCTTCGTCGAGCGTGCGGAATCCAAGCGCGGCGAGGTGCTCGCGCACCTCTTCCGCGACGAACATCATGAAGTGCACCACCGATTCCGGCTGTCCGTCGAACCGCTTGCGAAGCTCGGGGTTCTGCGTCGCGATCCCCACCGGACAGAGGTCGAGGTGGCAGACGCGCATCATGATGCAACCGACGGTGACGAGCGGAGCCGTCGCGAACCCGAACTCGTCGGCGCCGAGAAGTGCGCCGATGATCACGTCGCGCCCGGTCTTCAGCTGCCCGTCGACCTGAACGACGATCCGGTCGCGAAGGCCGTTCAGCATCAACGTCTGCTGCGTCTCCGCGAGTCCGAGCTCCCACGGCCCTCCCGAGTGCTTGATCGACGAGAGCGGCGACGCGCCGGTCCCGCCGTCGTGCCCGCTGATCAGCACGACATCCGATTTCGCCTTGCACACCCCGGCGGCCACCGTGCCGACGCCGACCTCCGCGACGAGCTTCACATGGATGCGCGCGCTCGGGTTCGAGTTCTTGAGGTCGTGGATCAGCTGCGCGATGTCTTCGATCGAGTAGATGTCGTGATGCGGCGGCGGGCTGATCAAGCCGACGCCCGGCGTCGCGTACCGCGTCTTCGCGATCCACGGATACACCTTCGCGCCCGGCAGCTGTCCGCCTTCTCCCGGCTTCGCGCCTTGCGAGATCTTGATCTGCAGATCGTCGGCGTTGGTGAGATACAAGCTCGTGACGCCGAAGCGCGCGCTCTCGACCTGCCGGATCCGGCTGCGCTTCGAGTCGCCGTTCGGCAGCAAGATGTCGCGTTCGGGGTCCTCGCCGCCTTCACCGGAATTGGACCGCCCGCCGATCCGGTTCATCGCGATAGCCAGCGTCTCATGCGCTTCCGCGCTGATCGACCCGTAGCTCATCGCTCCGGTCGCGAATCGCTTGACGATCTCGCCGGCCGGTTCCACCTCGTCGAGCGGCACCGGGGGCCGGACGGCGTCGCGCAGCTTGAACAGCCCGCGCAACGTCCCGAGCGCGCGCGACTGATCGTCGACACTGCGAGTGTACTCCTTGAACTTGCCGAAGTCGGCGCTTCCGACGGCGTGCTGCAGGAGCGCGATCGTGTCGGGGTTGAACAGATGATGCTCCCCTTCGCGTCGCCATTGGTAGTGGCCGCCGATCTCGAGCGCGCGGTGCGCGCGTTCGGTCGGCCGGTCGAGGTACGCCGTGCGGTGGCGCGCGGCCACCTCGACTGCGATGTGCTCGAGCTCGACGCCGCCGAGCCGCGAAACGGTCCCGGTGAAGTACTCGTCGACGAGCCGCTGCGACAACCCGATCGCCTCGAAAACCTGCGCACCGGTGTAGGACGCGACGGTCGAGATGCCCATCTTGGACATCGTCTTCAGCACGCCCTTCCCGAGCGCCTTCACGTAGTTGTAGACGGCCTTCGCAGGCTCGATCCCTTTGAGCTCGCCGCGCGCGATCATGTCTTCCACGGTCTCGAAGGCGAGGTACGGGTTCACCGCGCCCGCGCCGTACCCGATCAGCAGCGCGATGTGATGCACCTCGCGCGCGTCGCCGGTTTCGATGACGAGCCCAACCTTGGTACGCGTCTTCTCGCGGATCAGATGATGGTGCACCGCAGACGTCAGCAACAGCGACGGGATCGGCGCCATGACCTTGTCCGAGTGTCGGTCCGATACGACGATGATGCGGACACCGCGCGCGATCGCCTCGCTGATCTCGTCGCAGATCCTCGCCAGCGCCGCGCGCATCGCCGCGCCGTCGCCTGCGACCGGATAAAGGCCGCTGAAGATCTGCGCGCGGAAACCGGGGAGGTTCCCGTCTTCGTCGATCGCGATGATCTTGTTGAGCTCGTCGTTGTCGATGACGGGGTACGGCAACACGACCTGGCGACACGACGCCGGCGTCGGCTCGAGCAGGTTCTGCTCGGGACCGAGCGTCGAGCCCATCGCCGTCACGAGCTCCTCTCGGATCGCGTCGAGCGGCGGGTTCGTAACTTGCGCGAAGAGCTGGCGGAAGTAATCGAACAGCAGGCGCGGGCGGCTCGACAACGCTGCGAGCGGTGCATCGTTGCCCATCGAGCCGATCGGCTCGGTGCCGTTCGTCGCCATCGGACCGATCAGCACGCGCAAGTCCTCTTCGCTGTAGCCGAACGTGATCTGGCGGCGCTGCACGGACTCGTGCGTCGCGGTCTCGCGCTCGCGCTGCGGAAGGTCGGCGACGTGGATCAGCCCCGCGTGCAACCAATCCTCGTACGGGTGCTCGCGCGCGAGCTCCGCCTTGATCTCTTCGTCTTCGACGATGCGGCCTTTGGTCGTGTCGACCAAGAAGATCTTGCCGGGCTGCAGGCGGCCCTTGCGGACGACCTTCGAGGGGTCGATGTCGAGCACGCCAACTTCCGAGGCCATCACGACGATGTCTTCGTCGGTGACCCAGAAGCGCGACGGTCGCAGCCCGTTGCGGTCGAGCACCGCTCCGATGACCGAGCCGTCGGTGAACGCGATCGACGCCGGACCGTCCCAAGGC
>JBHELL010000274.1:0-3241 GCA_046263075.1 Actinomycetota bacterium
GATCAAGGTCGACGCGTGGGGGATCGACGTCGCGATCGGCGGTTCGCAGAAAGCGCTGATGGCGTCGCCCGGCATCGCGTTCATGTCGATCTCGCCGCGCGCGTGGGAAGCGAACAGGAGCGGCCGCTGCCCGCGGTTCTACTGGGACTGGGCCGCGGTGAAGAAGTCCTACGAGAGCACAGACCCGGAGACCCCCTATACCCCGGCGGTGCATCTCTATCTCGGTCTCGCTGCGGCCATCCGGCTGCTCCGTGAGGAAGGGCTCGAAAACGCCTACGCGCGCCACGCGCTCCTGTCGCGCGCGGTCAAGGCCGGCGCGCGCGCGCTCGGCCTCGATCTCTTCGGTGAAGACCCGGAGCGCGCGGTGTGCGTGACCGCGGTGCGGTGTCCCGACGGCATCGACGGCGGGACGCTGACGGCGCTGATCCGGCGCAAGTACGGGATCATCTTCGCGCCCGGACAGGACAAGCTGAAGGGCAAGATCTTCAGGATCGGACACATCGGATACCTCGCGCCGGCCGAGATCCTGCAAGCGCTCGCCGTGCTCGAGCTCGCGCTCGAAGAGCTCGGATATCCGGTGAAGCGTGGCGACGCGGTCGCGGCAGCGGAAGAAGTTTTCGCGCAGTCCGAATGAGGGTTCTCGTCGCAGAGCCCATCGCCCAGAGCGGGATCGATCTGCTGCGCGCCGAAGGCGTCGAGGTCGACGAGCGGTTGGACCTTTCGCCTGACGATCTGCTCGGAACGATCGATACGTACGACGCTCTGATCGTACGCTCGGCGACGAAGGTGACCGAAGCGGTGATCGCGCGCGCGTCGTCCCTCAAGGTGGTCGGTCGAGCCGGGATCGGCGTAGATAACGTCGACATCGACGCGGCGACGCGCCACGGGATCCTCGTCGTGAATGCGCCGCAGTCGAACGTCATCTCAGCGGCCGAGCACACGATCGCGTTGTTGCTCGCTCACGCGCGCAACATCCCGTCGGCGAACGCGCTGTTGAAATCGGGCGTGTGGGACCGCGAGCGGTTCCAAGGCGTCGAGCTCAGCGGCAAGACACTGCTGATCCTCGGGCTCGGCCGTGTGGGATCGCTCGTCGCGCAGCGCGCGATGGCGTTCGGGATGCGGGTCGTCGCCGTGGATCCCTACGTGTCCCGGCAGCGCGCAGCGCAGATCGGGGTCGAGCTGGTCCCGACGTTGTACGAAGCCCTCCCGCAAGCGGACTTCATCTCGATCCATCTGCTGAAGACGAAAGAGACGACGGCGCTGATCGGCCGCGAGGAGCTCGCGTTGTGCAAGGCCGGCGCGCGGCTCGTCAACACCGCGCGCGGCGGCATCGTCGACGAGGAAGCGCTCGCGGCCGCGATACGCGAGGGCAGGATCGCGGGTGCCGCACTGGACGTGTTCGCCGCCGAGCCGACGACCTCGAGCCCGCTGTTCGACCTGGACCAGGTCGTCGTCACGCCGCACCTCGGTGCGTCGACCCAAGAGGCGCAAGACAAAGCAGGCGTGACCGTCGCCGAGCAGGTCCTCGCCGCACTGAAGGGCGAGCTGGCGCGATACGCAGTGAACATCGCCGTCGGCAACGAGATCGCCGACATCGTGCGGCCGTTCGTGCGGCTCGCGGAGCGGCTCGGCAGGATCTACACCACGCTTTCCGCCGGAGGGCTGCAACGCGTTCGCTTCACCGTGAGTGGGCAGATCGCCGAGCACGACACGCGCGTGCTGACTCTTTCGGCACTGAAAGGGATGCTAACCTCCGTCGTCGACGAGCCCGTCACCTTCGTCAATGTGGGACTGCTCGCCGACGAGCGTGGGATCACCTACGAAGAGGTGAAGTCTTCGGCCGGAACGTCCTACCTCAACGAGTTCGAGATCTCCGGAGAAACGGGACCGCTCGTGTCGGGGACGGTGGTCGGCAGGCACAACGAAGAACGGCTGACGGGCGTGTACGACTTCAAGCTCGAGATGCCGCCCGGACGGTACATGTGCTTCCTCCGCTACGACGACCGGCCCGGGGTGATCGGTGCGATCGGTTCGGTGCTCGGGACGCGGCAGATCAACATCGCCGACATGCACGTCGGACGTCGCGAGCGCGGAGGCGAAGCGCTCATGGCGCTGACGGTCGATCAAACGCTCGATCAGCCGGTCCTTGAGGAGCTCGCCGAGCGCTCCGGCGCGAAAGATGCCCGCTTCATCGACCTCGGCGCAGACTAAGGCGACGATTGACACGCCCCGGTGGCTGCTGGCAGAGTGGCGACCGATGAGTTTCGACCTGCTCCTTACGTAAGCGCGCGCAGCACGCAGGCGCGCGCAACCTCTCGCATCCGCGGGAGGTTTTTCATTTCGGAGGACTGATGGACGAGGTTCGGATCTTCGACACGACGCTTCGGGACGGCGAGCAGTCGCCCGGTATCAACCTGAACATCAAAGAGAAGCTCGAGATCGCCGAGCAGCTGCAGCGGCTCGGCGTGGACGTGATAGAAGCCGGCTTCCCCCAGACGAGCGTGGGGGACTTCGAGGCCGTCAAGGCGATCGCGGAGTCGGTCAAGGGACCGACGATCGCGGCTCTCGCGCGCGCGAACGAGATGGATATCGATCGCGCGTGGGAGGCGTTGCGCGGCGCTGCGAAGCCGCGGATCCACGTCTTCCTGTCGACGAGCGACATCCATCGCAAGTACATGCTGAACGCGACGGAGGACGAGATCGTCGCGCAAGCCGTCGCCGGGGTGCGGCGCGCGCGCGGCTACTGCGAGGACGTCGAGTTCTCTCCGCAGGATGCGACGCGAACGGACATCGAGTTCCTCGCGCGCGTCTGCGACGAAGCCGCCACGGCGGGCGCGACCACGATCAACGTGCCCGACACCGTCGGCTATGCGATCCCGTTCGACTTCGGCGACCTGATACGCGAGCTCTTCAGGGTCGTGCCGAGGCTCGGCGACGTTGTCGTCAGCGTGCACTGCCACAACGATCTCGGGCTCGCCGTTTCCAACTCGATCGAGGCGGTGCGGGCCGGCGCGCGTCAGATCGAGGTGGCGGTGAACGGGATCGGCGAGCGCGCGGGGAACTGCTCACTCGAGGAAGTCGTTCTCGCGCTGCGGATGCGCCGTGACCTGCTCGGCGTCGACACGAGCATCAACACGAAGGAGATCGCGCGGACGAGCCGCCTCGTCAGCCTGCTCACCGGCTACCAGGTCCAGCGGAACAAAGCCATCGTGGGTGAGAACGCCTTCGCGCACGAGAGCGG
>JBHELL010000275.1:0-4885 GCA_046263075.1 Actinomycetota bacterium
CCCTATCCTGGCGGCCCTGATCGTCGCGTTCGTCATCGGAATCGTTCGCAGCGCGCGCGTGCGCAACGTGTTCCAAGGGGTGTTCATGTTGATGGCGCTGCTGGTCTTGAGCCTGAATTGGTATTTGCTGCTCTATCCCAAAGAATTGATGCGCACGATCGCGGTGCCGGCAGTGTTCCTCGCGTTCGCATTCCTCGCTCCGGACGCGCGATCCGAGGACCCTTTGCACGCGTAATACAACTGTAATACACTTTGAGCGGTGCGCCAAGAAATCTTCTCGATCCGCCTGCCGCACGATGCCCTGCGCCGGCTCCGTCGTATGGCGCGCGCGAACAAGACGGGAACGACCCAGCTCGCGCGCGACTGGATCCTCGAGCGGCTGGCGGCTGAGCCCGCCGCTCGGCAGCGGTCAACAAGAGTTGCCGAACCGGCAGCGCGCTATGCGCGCGCTCACCCGCTGCCGCTCGAGGCCGCCGACGAGATCGCCGCGGTCTGCCGTCGGCGCGGTGTGAAGCGTCTCGGGCTATTCGGGTCGGCGGCTCGCCGCGACTTCGACCGTGAGAGAAGTGACGTCGACGTGACGGTGGAATTCCTGGAGATGCCGTCCGGTGTGCTGGCGGATGCGTACTTCGGGCTCATCGAAGACCTTGAGGATCTCTTCGGACGGTCCGTGGACGTCGTGACCAAGAGCTCCGTGGAGAACCCGTACCTGCTTGCGGCGATCGAACGAGACGAGGTCATCTTGTATGACGCCGCGTGACATCCGCGTATCTCTTGCTGATGCCACGCGAGCATGCGAGCGCATCGCACGGTTCACAGCTCGTCGAACGGAGGAGGACTTCGTTGAGGACGATCTCCTCCGGTCGGCGACGGAACGGCAGTTCACGATCCTCGGTGAAGCGCTCGCCCAGGCTCGGAAGCTACAGCCCGGGCTCTCGTTGCCGGAGCTTGAGCGCATCATCGGATTCCGGAATCGCCTGATCCATTCCTACGACACCGTCGATCCGCGGATCGTGTGGAACATCGCTCAGACGCATACGCCCCGATTGCTCAAAGCACTCCGAGAGATGGGGTCCGGCTAGCCGCGCGCGAACAGCTCCCGAAGGGGGATCTCGAGGCCGGGAAGCCGCGAGTACGTGAGCACGTCGTCGCCGTCGAGGATGCCCGGCTTGTCGTAGGAGTCGCCGGCCAGACGGTAGATCTCGACGCGATCGATCTCGGGATCGACGATCCAATACTCCTCGACGCCGAACCGTTCGTAGATCGCCTTCTTGCGTACACGGTCGCGCCGGGAATCCGATATCACCTCGATGCAAAGTGAAGGCGCGCCCTGCACGTTCGCTTCGGTGAGAACATCGGATCGATCGTCGGCGATGAACAAGAGGTCGGGCTGCGTCACGTTCATAGGCGAGAAGACGGTGTCCATCGGCGCCATGAGCACGGTGCCGCTTCCGAACGTGTTGACGTGATCAGCAAATGCAATGAAAAGCCGGCCAACGAGTTGCTGGTGCCTGACCTTCGGGCTGGGGCTCTCGACGAGTTCCCCATCGGCTCGGCGTCGATGTGAAGTCACGTTCGGGCACAACAAGAAGAGCCGGCCTGACGGCCGGCTCTTCCGCATATCCCCCGCCTAGTTCTTGCGCACTTCCTGCGGGTACATCGAGTGCAGGAGCGCCTCTTCGTACGCGATCGTGCCTTCCTGAACCAGGGACGACAGGTGGATCTCGATCGTCTGCATGCCGTCTTTCTGGCTCGTCGACACGACGTTGCGAAGCTGGCGCGTCTTGCCTTCGCGCAGCATGTTCTTCACGCCGTGCGTGCCGACCATGATCTCGAACGCCGCCACGCGGCCGCCGCCGACACGTGGGATCAAACGCTGATACATCGCGCCGATCAACGTGTTCGCGAGCTGGATGCGCACCTGGTTCTGCTGCTCGCCCGGGAAGACGTCGACGATACGGTCGAGCGCCTGCGCCGTGTCGTTCGTGTGCAGCGTCGCCAGAACGAGGTGGCCGGTTTCTGCGATCGTCAGCGTGGTACGGATCGTCTCGAGGTCCCGCATCTCACCGACGAGCAGAACGTCGGGGTCCTCGCGTAGCGCAGCCCGGAGGCCGCGCGGGAAGTCCTCGGTGTCCTCGCCGATCTCGCGCTGGTTGACGGCGGCCCGCTTGTGGCGGTGCACGTACTCGATCGGGTCCTCGAGCGTCAGGATGTGGCACGCGCGATGCGTGTTGATGTAATCGATCATCGCCGCCTGCGTCGTCGACTTACCGGCACCCGTGGGGCCGGTGACGAGCACGAGCCCTTGCGGCTTCTTGCACCACTCCTCGACGACCGGCGGCAGGCCGAGGTCTTCGAAGGTCGGGATCGAGTACGGGATCAGGCGCAGCGCCAAGGCGCACGACCCGCGCTGGCGGAACGCGTTCGCACGGAACCGCGCGACGCCCTGCCAGTTGAAGCTGAAGTCCACGTCGTTGGACAGCTCGTACTGCTTGGTGAGCGTCTCGTTGAGCATCCCGAAGACGACCTTGTCGGTGTCCTCTGGCTTGAGCGGCGCCTCGCTGCTGACCGGGACCATCATGCCGTCGACGCGGATGAGCGGACGCGCGCCTGCGGTGAGAAGGAGGTCGGTTGCCCCGCGGTCCCACAGCTCCTTGAGGAGGTGGTCGACCGGGGTCGTCGTTGCTGCTTGGCTTTTCCCCATAGTGGCGGCAATCGTACGGGCCGGGTCGGGCGGAGACACTAGCCGCATAGGCTATTTCAGGGGGTCGAAAGGCCGGGGACTCTACCCGGCGTGCGGCGGCGCCATGTGAACGTCCAGCTTCTGGCTGAGCGCGTCGATCTTGCGGCCCTGTTCGTCAAGCCGGGCGTCTATTCGCGCGGATCCAGCGTCCACCCGGGCAGTCAGCGCGTCGATCCGTGTGTCCAGCCTGGCGCCTTGCGCGTCGATCCGACCATCGAGCCGGGCACCCTGGGCGTCGATCTTCTGGCCGAGGTAGAAGAAGCCCCCGAACATTCCGAAGATCGCCGCTGCGAGGATCCCTATCAACGTCCAAGTCTGTGCCACCAAGTCAGGCTAACAGGGGCAGAGTCGCTCCGAAAGAGACCGTGATCCGTTCGGCGGAAACGGCTTGAACGGCAGATTCCGCTGTTAGAATGACTGCGGCGATGGGCCTCGAATCCCCTAAAGAAGAGTGTGGCGTGTTCGGCGTTTGGACGCCGGACGAGCAAGTCGCAAAGCTGATCTTCTTCGGTCTATACGCGCTGCAGCACCGCGGCCAGGAAGCAGCAGGGATGGCCGTCTCCGACGGCACCCGGATCATCGTCGACAAGGAGAAGGGGCTCGTCGCCCAGGTCTTCGACGAGTACCGGCTCGCGGCGCTCACCGGCCACCTCGGCATCGGCCACAACCGTTATTCGACGACGGGTTCCTCGAATTGGGAGAACGCCCAGCCCTCTTTCCGCGAGGTGCGCCACCGTGAGAGCGGGGTCGCGCTCGGCCACAACGGCAACCTGACGAACACGCTCGAGATCGCTGAGCTCGTGACGGAGAACCTGATCGACCGGCCGCGCGCGACGACCGACTCGGACCTCGTGTGCGCGCTCCTCGCGCAGCACCCGCACACGCTCGACCAGGCGATCGCGGACACGATGCCAATGCTCAAGGGCGCGTTCAGCTTCGTGCTGATGGACGAGCAATCGGTGTACGGCGTTCGCGACCCGCACGGCATCCGCCCGCTCTCGATCGGACGGCTCGCCAACGGCGGCTGGGTGCTCGCGTCCGAAACCTGCGCGTTCGACATCGTGGGCGCGCAGTTCGTGCGCGACGTCGAGCCGGGCGAGATCGTCGCCGTGGATGCGAACGGTCTCCGCTCGACGATCTTCGCCAAACCCGAGCCGAAGCTGTGCATCTTCGAATACGTGTACCTCGCGCGCCCGGACTCCGTGGTCGACGGACAAACCGTGCACGACACGCGTCGAGAGATGGGACGCATGCTCGCGCGCGAGGCGCCGGTCGACGCAGATCTCGTCATCGGCGTTCCAGACACCGGTCCGGTCGCCGCTGCGGGTTTCGCGGAAGAATCCGGCGTTCCTTACGGCGAAGGTCTCATCAAGAACCGCTACATCGGACGGACGTTCATCCAGCCGACGCAGGAGATCCGCCAGCTCGGCATCCGGTTGAAGCTGAACCCACTACGGTCGGCGATCCGGGGGAAGCGGCTCATCGTGGTCGACGACTCGATCGTTCGCGGGAACACGACGCGCGCGATCGTCGAGATGCTTCGCGAGAACGGCGCGCGCGAGGTTCACTTGCGCATCACATCGCCGCCGATCCGCTGGCCGTGTTTCTACGGCATCGATATGGCGACGCGTTCCGAGCTCGTCGCCTCCGATCTCGGCATCGACGAGATCTGCAACTTCGTCGGCGCCGATTCGCTCGCATATCTATCGCTTCCGTCGCTCGTGCGCGCGACCGGTCTGGAATCCGAACGCGTCTGTCGCGCGTGCTTCGACGGCATCTATCCCGTAGCGCCGCCGCCGGAGCTGGCCGACCCGAAGAACGTCCTCGAGGTCGTCGAGCTGCCGCGCACGTAAGCGCGTGGGCGATTACGGCTCCGCCGGCGTTTCCCTAGCCGCGAACGACGAAGCCGTCGAGCTGATCAAAGAACGCATCGCGCGCGCTGGTGCGACGCGCGCAGAAGTGCTGACGTCGGGCGCAGGAGGACGCGGCGGCTTCTCCGGCTCGTTCGCCGGCTCGTTCGCCGGCGTCGAAGATCCGGTGATCTTGTCGACCACCGACGGCGTCGGGACGAAGCTGCTCATCGCGCAGACGCTCGACCGGCACGACACCGTGGGGTTGGACGCTGTCGCGATGGTCGTCGAC
>JBHELL010000276.1:0-19152 GCA_046263075.1 Actinomycetota bacterium
CGTAGATCTCGTCGGTGAAGCAGACGACTCCCCACCTCTGGCAGAGCGATGCGATGAACTCCATCTCCCCGCGCGTGAACACTTTTCCGGTCGGGTTGTTCGGTGTGTTGAGGATGATGGCCCGCGTGCGCTCGTTGAAAGCCTGCGTGAGCTCCGCCTCGTCGAAGGACCAGTCCGGCTCGTGAAGGGTCACATAGCGCGGTGTCGCCCCCGACAGGATCGCATCCGGGCCGTAGTTCTCGTAGAAAGGTTCGAAGACGATGACCTCATCGCCGGGATCGACGACGGCGAGATGTGCCGTCATCATCGCTTCCGTCGAGCCGCACGTGACGCACACCTGCCGCTCCGGGTCGATCTTCATCCCGTACGTTCGCTCGAATTTCTGCGCAATCGCGTCGCGGAACGGCTTGGCGCCCCACGTGATCGCATATTGATTGATGTCGGCATCGATCGCACGTTTCGCGGCTTCTTTGATCTCGGAGGGGGCCGCGAAATCGGGGAATCCTTGCGCCAGGTTGATCGCATTCGCTTGTATCGCGAGCCGCGTCATCTCGCGGATGACGGATTCCGTGAACGAGCCCGCCTTTTTCGAAACGGCGATGTCACGCATGCGAAGTCTCCTTGTGCGCGAACGCGCGCGGGAACAGCGGGCGCAGCTGATCGAGCACTTCGTCCGTCGTCGTGAACCTGATCGCGTGCAGTCCCACCTTCTGCGCACCTTCGACGTTGGACGGGATGTCGTCGACGAAGACCGCGCGCGACGGCTCGACGCCGAGCCGCTCGCACGTCAAACGGTAGATCTCGGGGTCCGGCTTGCGATAGCCGACGTCGCTCGAGTCGACGACGACGTCGAAGAGGTGAGCGTCGGCCATCTCGCGCCAGCCGATCCATTCCTTGACGTTGTTCGAAAGGATCGCCGTCTTGTAGTGCTGCCCGATGGTTGCAGCGGCGATGATCATGTCCTCGTTCCGTTCGAGCGCGCCGAAGAGGTGGTCGCGGATGATGCCGGGCTTGTCTGTGAGCGGGAGCTCGATACCGGTCTCTTCCTTCAGCCGCGCGATCATGAGCGCCATGAAGTCGCGCTCGGAAAGCTCGCCGCGTTCGAGCCGGAAGTACGGCGGCTCCTCGCCTTCGCCGTGGTGGATGAACGCGCGCAGCAAAGACCCTTCGGGCAGGCCGAGCCGCTGTTCGAAGTGGGCGAACGACGCACGGATCGGCGTCGTCAGCACGCCGCCGAAGTCGAAGATAGCCGCATCGAGCTCCATTGGGTTAGGCGGCAGTCTATCTCGCGCGCGCGTGGCCGTCGGCTCCGTCCTATAGTGCCGCTCGGACCGGAGGAGGTCGTCATGACGCTTCAGATCGTGAACGAGGACGTCGAGCGCTACATGCGCGCGCTGCTCGCGCGGCACGACGAGCCGGTGGTGCTCGAGATGGAGCAACTGGCGGCCGAGAAGAACTTCCCCATCGTCAACCGGCACGTCGGGGTGACCCTTGAGATCCTGACGCGCGCGATCGCGGCTCGGCGGATATTCGAGCTTGGTTCGGGCTACGGCTACTCGGCCTACTGGTTCGCGAAAGGTGCCGGTCCCCGCGCCGAGATCCACTGCACCGACGGCGACGCCGAGAATGCCAAACAAGCCGAAACGTTTTTGACGCGCGCAGGCTATTGGGACCGGATCACCTTCCACGTCTCCGACGCGGTGACCGCGCTCAACGAGACCGACGGCGAGTTCGACATCGTCTACAACGACATCGACAAACACGGTTACCCCGATGCGTGGCGAGCCGCGCGCGGTCGCGTCCGCGTGGGCGGCTACTACATCTGCGACAACGTGTTGTGGTCCGGGCGCGTCGCCGAGGAGTCCCCGAAGGACGATGCTCGTGCGGGCTGGACCGAAGCCATCAAGGAACACAACACGTTGATATCGAACGACGAAAGCTTCGTGTCGTCGATCCTTCCGATCCGAGACGGCGTGATCGTCGCGCTTCGCGTGGCGTGATGCTCAGTTGTTCTTGCGCTCGCGCGCGACTTCGTTGATGCGCTCCTCGACTTCGGGGTGACGCTCGAGCAACCACTTGAACTGCGGCCCGTCCATCGAGAACGTCAGCACCTCGGTCGTCGCGCTCACCGTCGCGTTGCGAGGCGCGTTCTCGAGCAACGCCATCTCGCCGAAGAACTGCCCGGCGCGGATCGAAGCGACCTGGTCCCCGCCGACGGAGACCGCGCATTCTCCGCTCACGATCACGTGGAAGCCGATCCCCATGCCGCCTTCCTTCACGATCGTCTGCCCCGGAAGGTGCCGGACATCGCGTCCCGCCTCCGCGAGGGCGTTAAGCGTCTTGTCCGGCAACGTCGAGAACAATGAGATCGCGCGCAACGCGTCCCGGCGGGAATGATCTTTCCGTCTCAGCACTTACCCCTCGCTTTCAGCCCGCTAGCCGCCCCTAGTGTGCACCGGGCCCGGCAGATAGGAAAGCCGCCCTCATAGGAACAACGTCCGGGTCTCGACCAACCCCAACGCTTCGCGCGCGCCGAGCCGGAAACGCGTCATCGACCGGAACACGTCTGGCTCGGCGGAACGCGGCGGGATCGTCGACACGATCTCACCGTGCAGCTCGTGGCGCGCGTGCTCTTCTGCGAGCGGCATCTCGAAGCGTCCATCCGCGATGTGAACCCCGTCGTTGCGGCATCCGGTCGCGACGCCGTTGTGATAGATGCGGCAATGCTCCGACGGCCCGGCGTCGATCGTCCGGCGGGCGACGCTGACGCACAGATCCGACCCGAACGCAGCGGAGAACCACCGGTCGTCTTGCGAGGGTTCGACCTTGCCCCACGTTCGCTGACGGAAGCCGCCGCCGGAGAACTGCGCTTCGTTCCCTGCAACTTTGATCGACCCACTGAACGTACCCGGCTGCTCGAACGAGCCGAGCGACACGATGCGCGCGAACTTCATGTCGTCGACATCGGTCCGTCGAGCCGCCCACCCGGCCGGCTCCGTCCATGCTTCGAACGACAGGTCGAGGTTGAGCTGCGCTGCCTTGCCGGCGCGCTCCGTGCGCGCGCTGAGCGATGCCGACTCCGCGGTGGGGAACACGAGAGCGACGTCGTTGCATTTGATCTTCCATCGCTTCATCGGCTCGTCGCACGTGAACGACGTTCGGCCTACCGACATCTCGGACCGCTTCACGTCGTTACCCCGCGCGAGGGCCGTCGCAACCGCACCCCCCGGAAGGAAGATGTCGACCTCGCCGGTAGCTTTGCGGTCGCCCGGCACATATTCGAGCGACGCGATGCCGCCGAACCCGCGGGTCGAGTCGAAGAAGTTGAACGACAGCCGTTCGATCCACCCGCGCTCACCGCCGTGCTCGTGCGGCGTCTCGTCGCGCGCCTCGATCGCGCGCGGCTGTGAACCGAGCGACGTCACCCCTGTTCTTTCCTCGCGCGCGCGATCAGGTCGAGGATGCGGTCGGCCATCTCTTCCGTCGCCGTGCGGCCCATGAGCCCGATGCGGATCGTCTTCCCGGCGAGCGGCGCGAGGCCACCAGATATCTGCACGCCTTCGCGCAGAAGGAACGGCACGATCTGCGCGGCGTCGTCCGCGTACCCGGCGACGATCATGTTGGCCTGACAGTCGGCGCGCGCGACCGGCGGCAGCCCTATCGACTCCAAGCCGTCGCGCACACGTCCCGCGAGCGCAGCGCGCTGTTCGATCCACCCGTCGAGCCCTACCGCCAGGATCCTCCGCAGCGACGAGAGCAACGTGAGCACGAGGGGCGTCGGCATCGTGACGGGATGCGGATGCCAGCCCCAGTTCTCGCGGTACCAGTCCCAGCGTTTGAGGTCGAGATACCACGACGGGGGCGGCTCGGCACGGACTTCCATCGTCGCGCGCCCGCGCGTTCCGAGCGCGATGATGCCGAGCCCCGGCGGCGCCTCCATCCCTTTCTGCGTCGAGGTGACGAGGCAATCGATCTCCCATTCGTCGACCTTGCAATGCTCGCCCCCGATCGAAGCGATGCCGTCGACCATCACGATCGCCCCTGCGTCGTGCGCCGCGCGCGCGGCCGTCTTGACGTCGTGGCGGACCCCGGTCGACGTATCCACCTGTGTCAGCAACACGCCGGCTGCGTGGTTCGCGGCGGCGGCGTCGCGGAGCGCTTCCGGATCCGCCGGCTCGCCGAACGGAACGTCGACCGTGACCACGTCGAGCCGGTGAGCCGTCGCGATCTCGTGCAGACGATCGCCGAAGAACCCCGTCTTCGCGACGACCACCGTCTGACCCGGGGTGAACAGGTTCATCACCGCGGCGTCGAGGCACGTCGTCCCCGTTCCCGGGATCACGTAGGGAGGATCCGCGGCACCGACGAGCTCTCCTACCGCGCGCACGCATCCGTCGTGGAGCTCGACCCACGTGTCCCCGTAGTGGGCGATCAGCTGCTGCCCGAGGATCTCGAGATCCTCGTCGTGCAGCTGGCCCGGCCCTGCGATCATCAGGTCGGGCATCGGGGGAAGTGTGTGCGGGTCCATCCTCTGCTCCTCGTCAGGTGCGCAAAGCATATCTTCCGCCGGAGGCGGTACCTGCGGGTTCGGCGCGCGGCTCGCTCAGCGCGGGCGGCGCAGCCACCCGCGCGCGCGCTGGGCGCGCGGGGCAGGCTCGGCGACGACCGTATCTTGGAACGACGACGATCCTTCCCGTCCGGTCCACGAGCCGTGCTCGACGGTGGGCGACAGGCCTGCGCCTTCGAGCTGATCCTGAACCCACGCCTCGTCGTAGGCGATCGCGTGGAGCGGGTCGTCCGCGCTCATGTACCGGCAGAACGACGTGAGCTCGTGCGGCAGCGGGTACGCCGGCTCGTCGCGCTCGGCGCGCGCGCGCCACTCGTCGTTGAGGAGCAGGAAGGTGAGGTACGCCTTCCCGTCCGCCTTGAGCAGGCGCGCGACCTCGGCGATGTAATGCACCACGTCGTCGGGGTACAGGTGCGTGAAAACACTGAACATGGCGACGACGTCCGCGGAGCCCGACGGCACGGGGAGCTTCACCCGCGCGCCTTTCACGCTGCCGCGCGGGTTGTACCGGTCGTTCTTGACATCGATGCACGTGAAGGTGAACCCGTCGCGCAGCGGCGCGAGCTCGCGCGCGCACCAGTCGATGTGCTTGGGCAAGATGTCGAGCCCTATGTAACGCCCGCGGAACTCCGGCCAGCGGAGCAACGCGTGAGCCAGCCGTCCGTACCCGCATCCGATATCGACGACGACCGATCCTTCGTCGAGCCCCGCGCGCTTGCGGAGGTCCTCGACCGATTCATCGCCGACGCGAACGAACCGCTCGTCGTCCTCGCGCATGAAGCGCAACTCTTGGGGAGGGAGCGGGACCGTGCTCATCGCGCGTCCTTCGACGCCGCGCGCAGGGCTTCGACGACGTCGAGCGTCGCGCGGTTCGATCCCATCACGCCGCCGTGCTCGTTCCCGTGGAAATCCGAGCTCGACGTTCCGATCAAGCCATGCCGAGCCGCGAGCGCGTCGAACCTCGCCCGAAGCTCCGGCTCGTGATCGGGATGGCTTACTTCCAACGCCCCGAGGCCGAGGGACGCCAGCTCGTCGATGAGCCGGTCGATGTTCCCACCCTCGCGCTCGATCCAGATCGGGTGCGCGACGGCGGCCACACCGCCGGCCTCGGTGATGACGCGAACGGTCTCGTGCGGCGACGCGACCTTCTTCGGCACGTACGCGCGCCCGCCGTCACCGATCCATTCCGGCGTGAAAGCGTCGGGTGTGTGCTCGATCACGCGAAGATCGACGAGCGCTTGCGCGATGTGCGGGCGTCCGATCGACTCTCCCTGCGCGATCGCTTGCACCTGCTCCATCGTTATCCCGATGCCCATCTCCCGCAGCCGCTCGACCATACCGCGCGCGCGGAGAACGCGGTCGTCGCGGATGTACTCGAGCGTTTCGACCCACTCGGGATGGTCGACGTCGACGAAGTACGCGAGCATGTGCACACCGACCTCGCCCCAGCGGCTCGACACTTCACATCCGGTCAATACGTCGAGCCCGCCCGCTGCGGCCGCGCGCGCTTCTTTCAGTCCCGCGGTCGAGTCGTGGTCCGTGAGCGCGATCCCGTCGAGCCCCGCTTCTACCCCGCGCTGCACGACCTGCGCGGGCGCCAGCGCTCCATCGGAAACGTTGGAGTGAACGTGGAGGTCGTAGCCGCTCATCTCACGCGAACGCGTTCTCGCCGGTGAGATGGCGTCCGATGATGAGCTTCTGGATCTGGCTCGTCCCCTCGTACAAGGTCGTGACGCGCGCGTCGCGGAGGAACCGCCCGACGGGGTACTCGTCGATGTAGCCGTACCCGCCGTGCACCTGGATCGCGAGGTTCGTCACCTTGACCGCGACCTCGCTCGCGAAGTACTTCGCGATGCTCGCCTCGAGCGTGTTGCGCGCGCCTTTGTCCTTCAGCGCCGCAGCGCGCCACGTCAGCAGCCGAGCCGCTTCGATCTCGACGTGCATGTCGGCGAGCATCTCCTGGATCAGCTGGAACCCGGCGATCGGCTTGCCGAACTGCTGACGCTCCTTGGCGTACTTGAGCGCGGATTCGAACGCCGCTTGCGCGAGACCGACGCTCGACGCAGCCAACCCGACGCGGCCGTTGTCGAGCGCCGACAACGCAACCTTCATGCCGTCGCCGATGCCGCCGAGGATCGCGTCCTGTGGCACCCACACGTCGGTCAGCACGAGCTCTGCCGTCGAAGACGCGCGCAGCCCGAGCTTGCCGTGGATCTCGTTCGCTTTGAACCCAGGTGCGTCGGTCGGGACGAGGAACGCGGTCACCTTGTCCTCCGCGCGCGCCATGATCAACGCAAGGCCGGCGATCGTGCCGTTCGTGATGAACATCTTGGTGCCGTTGATGAGCCAGCCGTCCCGCTCGCGCTTCGCGGTGGTTCGGAGCGATGCGGCGTCGCTCCCAGATCCCGGCTCGGTGAGCCCGAAGCACCCGAGCGCCTCGCCGCTCGCCAAACGCGGCAACCACGTCTTCTTCTGCTCGTCGCTTCCCCACTTCAGGATCGACAAGGCGACGAGCGAGCAGTTCACGCTGATGATGCTGCGGCAGTTCGAGTCCGCGCGCGCGATCTCTTCGATGATCAGCGCGTAGCTGACGGCGTCCAGACCCATCCCGCCGTACTCGACCGGGATAGGCGCGCCGAGGAACCCGAGCGGCTTCATCTTCTCGAGCACTTCGGCGGGGAAGCGTTCTTCGCGGTCCCACTCCGCGGCATAGGGCACGATCTCGCGTTCGGCGAAGTCGCGCGCGGTCTTACGGACGAGCTCTTGCTCCGGCGAAAGGTCGAAGTCCATGGGCCGCTAGGCTATCGCAGGTGATCGCCGAGCCAGGCGCGCGCGTCACCGTGATCGGGAACCTCGATCGGCGCTTGCAAGGCGCTACGCGCCGCCTGTGCCAAGCGCGCGCAGGACGTCCTCGTGGAGGAGCCCGTTCGTCGTCACGATCGGACCTTCGACGGCGCGCGCGTCGCCGGCGTGGCTCGACACCGCCCCACCCGCTTCGAGCACGATCGCACGCGGCGCTGCGACGTCCCACACCTCGAGCGGCGCGAATTCCACCATCACATCCATCGAGCCTTGCGCGACGAGCATGTGTCCCCAGAAGTCTCCGAAACCGCGGACGCGCGCGACCGATGCCACCAAACCGTCGAGCCCTCCGCGCGCCCAATCGACCCCGCCGGTGCAGAGGTGCGCCTCATCGATCCGTGAGACAGACGACACCACGATCGCGCGCCCGTTGCAGAATGCGCCGCCGCCGGTCGTCGCCCACCAGCGCGCGCCGAGCGCGGGCGCCGAGACGCATCCAAGCACCAGCGATCCGTCGATCTCGAGCGCGATGAGCGTCGCGAATACCGGCACGCCGCGCGCGTAACTCTTCGTGCCGTCGATCGGATCGATGATCCATCGCCGAGCCCCGGACGACGAGCCGAACTCCTCCCCCACGATCGCGTCGGACGGGAACGCCGATGCAATCGCGTTCCGTAATGCGCGCTCGATCGCCTGATCGGCGGCCGTCACCGGCGTTCCGTCGGCTTTGATCTCGGTGGGCACGTTCACGGCGAAATGCTGCAGCGCGATCCGATCCGTCGCGTCGAGCCACTCGTGCACCGAGGTGAGCTCGCGTTCGAATGCCATGGCCGCGCGAAGCCTAACCGGTGTAGCCTCGGGCACGTGACAACGAATATGCCTGCGTGCGGAGTGGGCGCGATCGTGCTCGAGAAGGGCGAATTGCTTCTCGTCAAGCGGGATCGTGAGCCGTCGCGCGGTCTGTGGTCGCTCCCCGGCGGACGCGTCGAATGGGGCGAGTCGATGCGCGAAGCGATCGTGCGCGAGGTTCGCGAAGAGACGAACATCGACATCGACGTCGAAGGAGTCGCCGGCTTCGTCGAGCGCATCGTCCCGAACGACGAAGGTGAGGTCGAGTACCACTACATCATCGTGGATTTCTGGGCCCGGCCCCGATCTCACGAACCGAAGGCGGGGGACGATGTGAGCGACGCGCGCTGGGTGAACGTCGCGAACATCAATGAGCTGCAGCTGACCCCGGGTTTGTACGAGTTCCTTCAAGACCGCGGCGCGCTCGAAGGGCGCCGGCCGCGCGCGTAGCCGGGTAGCCGCGCCAAGCAGGAATCTCGACCGCGCGCGCGAATCCACCCACTCATGCGTATCCGGCTAGCGATCTCGCTCGCGCTCGTCGCGGCTGCAACGGCGCTCCCGGCGCGCGCAGCCACGAACGTTCCGCACCTCGACCACGTGTTCGTGATCGTCGAGGAGAACACCAAGTACTCCGCCATCGTCGGGAACACGTTCGAGGCGCCGTACTTCAACGGGCTCGCGAACGCGCACGTGCGCGCGGATAACTACTACGGGATATCGCACGTGTCGCTCGGCAACTACATCGGGATGGTATCGGGCCAGATCCCGCAGCCGCTCGATCACGGCGATTGCCCCACGTATACGCTCTGCGTCCGTCCGGGACCGACGATCGCGAAGCAGCTCGGCGACGCCGGCGACACTTGGCGCGGCTACTTCGAGTCGATGCAGGCGCCCTGCGCGCACCCAACCGGGCTGACCGACCCGAACCAGTCGGGCTACCTCACCCGGCACGATCCGTTCGTGTACTTCAGCGAGATCGTCAACGACGCGCCGTACTGCTCCGCACACGTCGTCCCTTACGAGTCGAACTTCGCCGCCAGCCTGCAGGCCGGTCCGGCTTCGTTCAGCTTCATCGTTCCGAACAGCTGCAACGACGGGCACGACCCGGGGTGCGCAGGCAATACCTCGCAGGTGCGGAACATAGACCGATGGCTGAGCGTGAACGTTCCGCCGATCCTCGACTACATCAACACGCATGCGCGGTCGGCGCTGTTCATCACGTTCGACGAAGCCGCCACGACCGACACGTCGAGCTGCTGCGATCAGGCGCCCCTCGTCCAAGGAGGGGGACACGTCGGCTTCCTCATGGTCGGGTCGGCCGATATCCAAGCGCCGGCGGGGACGCGGGTGACCGCGCCGGCGAACCATTACTCGTTGCTCCGCACGATCGAGGACGGCTTCGGGCTCGCACCGCTCGGCGAAGCCGGGATCCCGGTCCTTCAAGCTCCGATGACGGGTCTGTTCAGTTAGCCGGCACGTACATCGTGTTGTAGCCGACCTGGCGGAAGCCGAGCCGCTCGTACACGCGGAACCCGAGCGATGACGATTGCAGGAAGGCCAGGTCGGCGCCGCGCTCCACGCCGGCGTCGATCGCCGCGCGCGTGATCAGCGCGCCGGCTCCCTGCCGCCGCGTTGCCTCGAGCGTACCGACGCAATAGATCCCGACGACACCGTCACCGAGGAAGGCACTCGACGTGCACACCGCCGAGCCGCCGATCGACCCGAGGAGGTATGCGAACCTCCCCGCTTTCTCGAGCTCGGCGTTGACGAATGCCGGCGCGATGGCGGCCGGGACGTCGAACGACGACTGCAGGATCGACGTGATCACCTCATACGAGCCCTCGTCCGAGACGCGCTCGATGCCGAGCAACGGATTCGGCGGCGGCCCCTGTTGCGGGATCGGCGAACACACCATGAACGGCAGATCTCCGGCCGCCCGGAAGCCGGCCGCGCGCGCGATGCCGTCGAGCGACGGTTGCACCTCATCGAGGATCTGCACGACGTACGGCACGTTGTGCGCGCGATACAGCTCGCGAAGCTCGTCGAACGTGGATGACGGCGTTCCGCCGACGACGAGCGCTTGGTTCGCGATGGGATGCGGCAGCCCGGTGAGGAGCGCGACGGTGTTCTCCCACTCGACCACCGTCGTGCCCGGCGTCACGCCGAGCGCGCGCCACGTGTCGATGAGCCCCTCGATCCCCCGCCGGTAGGCGTCCTCCATCACAAGACCTTCCGGAGCCATCCGCCGGCGCGCGCGGCGGTCTCTGCCGTGTGCTCGAGCGGGATCATGTGCCCCGCGCCGCCGAGCACCGACAGCTCCGCATCGGGGACGAGCGCGCACAGATCTTCTTGGGCGGCGAGCGGAACGACGCGATCTTCCTCGCCGGCGACGACGAACAGCGGTTTCGTCATCGCCTCTACCGCAGGCTTGTCGTCCGGCGTCACGAAGGTCGACGTCAACGTCTCGAGGGTGTACCACCACGTCGAGTCCGCATCGGCACGCCACTCCGTCAGCCGGGCCTCGTCCTCGAAGAAATCGACCAACGGGAACAGCACGCGCACCGGCAACCGGGCGAGCGGCGCGACGTGCTCGGCTCGACGAGCCGTCTTGCCGACGAGCCACGCCAGCGCGCGCTGCCGTTTCCGTCTCTCGAACCCAAGCAGCGCGCGCAGATCCGCCGCGGTGTGACACGCGACGGCCGCGACGCGATCGTCCGGCATCGCGGCGTAGAACGACAGGATCCCGCCGAGCCCGGATCCGCAGAGCCCGACCGCGCGCCCGGAACGCTGCGACGCGTAGCCGACGACCTCGCCGATGTTGGCGAGGGCTTGCTCGAAGGGCACATGGCCGCGACGCCCCTCGCTCCTGCCGTGCCCTTGCAGGTCGAGCGCGAGCACGTTCAATCCTTCGTCCGAAAGCGCGGCGACGAACGGCTCGAACAGACTCGCGTGACCGCACAGTCCGTGCACGAACACGACGGTGGGGGCGTCACGCTCGCTCTCGGCGAGCAAACAGTGCAGCGCGCGGCCGCGCGCGGTCAGCCAGATCTCCTGCATCAGTAACGGACGACGATATCCAGGTCCCCGTCCTTGCGCAGAACCTGGACCGCGGTGACGCCCGATTGTTGGATGAACTGCAGATCCACGCGCGCGTCACCGACCCGGAGTCCCGAAAGCTCGGCGCGCTCGAGCCAGCCCGGCAAGGAGGGCTTCACGATCGACAACGTCTTCGTCGGCGCGTCTGCGGTCATCCCCGCGTACGAACGCATCATCAGGAGCGGCGCTCCCGTCGCCCAGGCTTGCGGCCGGCACGCGACCGGATACTCGACGGGGACCGGCACGTCGGTGCGCGCGTAACCGCAGAAGAGCTCGGGGTAGCGGTACGACGCGAAGAAAGCGCCCGCGATCGCAAGCTCGTTGATCACGCGGTTCGATTGTTCGCTCATCCCGTACAGCATCAGCCCGTGCGCGATCAGCGAGTTGTCGTGCGGCCACACCGAGCCCGTGTGATAGCCGATCGGGTCGAAGCCGGGATTGCGCGTCGAAAGCGTCCGGATGCCGTAGCCGCTCAACATGTCCGGCGTGAGCAACCGGCGCGCGAGCCGCACCGCTTTGTCGCGGTCGACGATCCCCGACCACAAGCAATGGCCGGGGTTCGACGTCACCGACCGGATCTGTTGCTTGTTCGCGTCGAGCCCGACCGCATACGTGCCCTGGTCGTTCATCCAGAAGTCTTTGTTGAAGCGCTCGCGCAGCTCCTGCGCGCGCTTCTCGAGATCGCCGGCGACGTCGTCGTGCCCGAGCGCGCGCGCGACCTTCGCGAGGCGCCGGCGCGCGTCGTACACGTAGCCCTGCACCTCGGCGAGCGCGAGGGGCGGCTGCGGGAGCGACCCGTCGGCGTGAAGGATGCCGTCGAACGAATCCTTCCATCCTTGGTTGTCGAGCCCACCGTCGGACTGCCGCTCGTACTCGACGTAGCCATCGCGGTCGCTGTCGCCGTACGAATCGATCCACTCGAGCGCGCGCAGCGCGTTCGGCCAGAGCTTCTCGATGAACTCGAGGTCGCCGGTCCAGTTCCACAGATAGCCGTAGACGACGAGCCACAACGGCGTCGAGTCAATCGATCCGTAGTAGCGCGAGTGCGGCACCTCCCCGGTCGCCGCAAGCTCCCCAACGCGGATCTCGTGGATGATCTTGCCCGGTTCCTCGTCGCGCCACGGATCGACCTTCTCGCCTTGCAGCTCGGCGAGCTGCAAAAGCGTGCCCTTCGCGAGCTCGGGGTTGACGATCATCGCTTGGTACGCGGTGATCAACGAGTCGCGCCCGAACAACGTCGAGAACCACGGCACCCCGGCGTCGATGCCGAGCGTCCCGTCGCGGTCGGTCGTCATCATGCGCAGGTCGAGTACCGCGCGGTCGAGGTACGCCTGCAGCTGCGCGTTGGACACGCGGAACCGTGTGCACGCGCGCCGCCAATCCTGGTAGTCGTCGCCGAGCTGCTTCAGCGAGAGCGCCGGCGGCTCTATGTCGCCGGCGCGCGGCTCGACGGAGATCTCGAACGTCTTCTCTTCCTTCGGCTTCGTGTCCACGAACCAGAACGCGCTGGTCTCCGTCAGGCCATCGGGCGCCGGAGAGAACGAGATCGTGGTCGAGCGCGCGACGCCGTCGCGCCCATCGTAGCCCAGCGTCACGTGCGAGATCGCGACGTCCGGCGCGCGCATCGTGCCGCGCTCCTTGCCGGTCATGCCGCGCACCTGGAACAGGTCGAGGAAGTCCGCGTCGAACGCGACCTCGAGACGCACGCGGCGCTCGGTCAGGCCGAAGTTGTGTACGTGGATCCGCTCGCGCATCCCGGACTCGAGCCACCGGTGACGGGAGATCTGCATGTTCTCCGTGCGCTGCTTGCCGCCGGGGATGTGCTCGTAGCACGGGAACGTCGTCTCGACGAGCATGGAGTAGTTGCGGTCGGCTTCCGAGTGCAGATGCAACGGGCGCGCGCCGTCGATCCGAAGCTCCCATCGCGACAGGAACCGCGTGTCGCGGAAGTAGAGTCCGAGCGCGGCCGGCGAGTCTTTCTCGACGTCGCCGTGGCGGTCGGAGAGGAGGAAGACGCCGTCGTGCTTGATCGTCAGGACGTCGCGGATGTCCTGCGGCGGGCTGGACTGGGACGCCGGGAGCGGCGGTGTCACGCGGTCGTCCGACATGGGCCGAGTATACGAAGGGGCGCGCGCGGAACAGGCGGTACGGCGTTGATATGATGCCGCGCGTCCCCGAGTCGAGGAGCCGCTGTGCCGCAGGTTGAGATCAAGGATCTACGGATCCTCGATCAGGTTCTCGCAGACACCGAGCCGGATTCGACCGACATCGTGTTCCTCGGGCCGCGCGGACAGGTCGCGTACCCGTTCGTCATCGCGCGCACGCTCGCGGGTCCGGGCGGAACGTACATCGACGCATGCGAGATCCTCGACGCGGATGGCAGGCGGATAGCGCTCGACGAGCGGCGATTCGAGCTCGACGGTGAATCGAAACCGCGGACGATCGTGTCGGGGTTACGCGACGTGCGATTCTCCGAGCCGGGCACATACCAGGTGCAGTACTCGATCTTCGACGACGTGGTCGGGGTGTTCCCATTCCGCGTCGTGCAGCAAGACGCGCCCGCGGCGGGCATCGTGCCGGGCGCGCTCGACGCATCGCTGTCGAAGTCGACCGTCGCCTGGCTCGCGTTCGGCGATCCGGAGCCGGCGGCCGAAGGATGGAACCCCGTCGAGGTGCCGCGTTACCTGGAGAAGAAAGAGTGGCCCGTCTGGTACGGCTACGAAGACGGGCGCATCTTCGTGCTCGTCGGCGAAGGCGAGCAGCAGATACCGGGATTGCTCGAGGCGTCGTCCGTTCGCGTCATCGCGCGGTCGAAAGACAAGCAATCGCGCGTGGCGGACGTGTGGTGTTTGGTGGACACGCTTCCGAAGGACAGCGAGTGGGACCGCGTCGCGCGCGACCTGCTCGTCGGACGCAGATTGAACCTGAAAGACGGCGAAGCGGCGGTCGACCGCTGGAAGAAAGAGTGCGAGATCGCCGTGCTGACACCGATCCCGCCACCCGCCGAGCCGGAGTCGACCGAAGCCTAGCGTTCTCCAACTCGATCTTCGCGAACGATCCGTGAAATGTGCGCTTCGGCAACGTTTCATGGGAGGAAACTCGTGCTCTCATGCGCGCACTGCAACTAACTAAGCGTCAGTCGGGTCGCGCTCTATCGCCAACAACTTCTCGACCGGTTCCAATTCCGGTTGATCTATCACGATCGGTTCCGTCGCTTCGCGCTGGATCGCGAGGAGCTGATCCACGGTGGGCTCGTCGAGAACGATCGTCGACGTCTTCTCATCCGGCACAATCGCCTTCGTCTCGAGCGGCTTGCCTCGCCTACCGAACGCCAGCCACGCGACGCCTGCGAGCAATAGCAGCGACGGCAACACGATCAGCAGCATCGACCCCAGCCGCCAGGCCGACGCGCTCGCCGAGAACGTCTGGTCGGTACCGAACTGCGGGAGCCAGACCGCCGCGCCGTCGTCGATCGAGCCGAAGCTGTCGCGGATGTTGACGGCACCCGGCATCACGACGCGCACCTCGATCTGCATGTAGCTCCGCACGATCGCGAGCAGGTTGTTGATGTTCTTGTCCTTCGTCGCCGTATGGAACGCGCCGGTGAACGTCGAGCGTGTGCGGAAGAACGTGCGGTGTGTCTCGTAGCGCGCGTCGAAGAAGTCGAGGTCGATACCCGAACCGGCCTTGGTCCTTCGCAACGACGTGATGACGGATGCGAACTCGACGGGGTCCTTGAACGCGTGCGTCGCGCCGACGACGAGCCCGCCGTCTTTCGGCTGCGACTGCGCGATCGTCCAGCCGCTCTTCCCGAGCGAGTTGAACAGCTCGTCGAGGTCTTTTACGCCGAGCTCGGCGCGCGCGGCCGCCGCGTCGATGGCTTGCTTGTCGAACGTCATCTGGAAGGCGAACGTCCCGCCCCCGCGCCCGTCGAGCGTCGTGACGAGCCGCACGTTCGCCTGGCATCCGGAGAGGACGACGGCCAGCGCTGCGACTGCAACGGCGGCTCTTGCGACAACCCTTCGCATACGGCGCCTCGTCGAGGCTGCGCTAGTTTACCCGCGAAGTGCCCTTAACCCCCCGTCCAGCGGTACGTGCCCGTGGAGGTTCGTTCGATACCCCCGGTTCTCGCGGCATCGGCCAGCGCCTTGATGAACCGGTCGCGCGCGTCCGGCTCGGCGATGGGGTCCACGTAGCCGGCCCGCAGCGCGCGATCCCACACGACGGTCCAGTGCAGCTCGGCGCCGGCATCCTCGGACAGGACGCGCAGGGCCGCCTCCGCCGCGTCCATCAGCTGCAGAGTGGGAAAAGTTGCTCGGCGGCGATGTCGAGCTGTTCGTCGTCGGCGACTGCGAACGGGACCGGCCCGAAGGCCAGGATCACGCTCGAAACGCCGAGCGCATCGAACTCCCGGATCTGCTCGGCGCACCGCTCGGGCGTCCCGACGAGCGCGCCGCGCGCGAACTCCTCGAGCGATACGTTGTCGAGCAGCCCCGGGATGAACGCGCGCATGGCCTCGAACCGCCGAGCCAGGTCGGCATCGTCCTCGCCCATCAAACAGTAGAACCCAACGGACTTCTGGACGCTCCCAGGATCGCGCTTGAAACGGTCACATTGCTCGGCGAGCACGTCGAGCCTCTCCTTGTACGTCTGCGGTTCCATCCGCCACACGACGTTCCACCCGTCGGCGGACTCGGCGACGATGCCCAAGCCTTTCGGTCCGCCCTTGCCGCCGATCCAAAGCGGCACGCGCGGGTTCACCATGCCGTCGAGGAAGCTCGTCACGCGCGAGAGCCGCTCCATCCGCTGCCCCGCCGTCCCGAACGGGATACCGGCGGAGTCGAACTCGGCCTCGTTCCATCCCGCGCCGAGCCCCAGATCGACGCGGCGCGCGCTCATCTCGTCGATCGTCTTGATCTGCTCGGCGAGGATCCGCGGATGCCGGAACGAGACGTTCAGCACCAGGGTTCCCACGCGCGCGCGGCTCGTGGCCGCTGCGATGGCCGTGAGGAGCGTCATCGCTTCGGGCGTTCCGTATCGCCGAGCCGGCCCGCCGTAGCGATCGAGACTCAAGAAGAGATGGTCGCTCACCCAGAGCGAGTCGAAGCCGAGCTGCTCCGCGCGCTGCGCGTAGATGACGGCATCGTTCACGGTCGCGGCTCGGCCGTCGGGGAATGAGAAGTCGTAGTGCGGAAGGGCGAGGCCGATCTGCATGAGCGGCAGTCTATGGCGCGTTCCCCGACGAGCCGCCTCCAGGACCGGCGGCCCCTCGGAGGCCCCCGGCAGACGGTGGGGGAGCTGGTCGGCTTAGCCGCCCCCGGGGGCACTCGCACTTGCACCTCGAATTATGCGCCGCGCGCGCGCGTCGTGCTCGCCGATGCGCGAGTTGTCCCGAAAAACAGGGCAAGTTTTCCGTGCTAGCCTGACCTCATCCCGCACCGGAGGACATCCTTGGCCGTCACCAAAGAGCAAGTCATGGAAGCGTTGTCGAAGGTCGCCGATCCCGAGATCGGCCGGCCGATCACCGAGCTCGACATGGTGAAGAACGTCACGATCGACAACGACAATGTGATCGCCGAGATCTACCTGACGATCGCGGGATGCCCGCTGAAGGACCGCATCACGCGCGACGTGACCGCGGCGCTTCGCACGATCCCGGGTGTCGGCGCGACGGAAGTCGTGCTCGACGTGATGTCCGACGAGCAGCGCCAGGCGATGGTCGCGCGCTTGCGGTCCGGGCAACCATCGTCGTCGCAAGCCGAACGGCCCGTGGCGTTCTGGCGGCAGGACTCCCCCACGCGCGCGTTGCTGATCGCCTCGGGCAAAGGTGGGGTCGGCAAGTCGACGCTGACGGCGAACCTCGCGGTCGCGCTGGCGAAGCTCGGCTACAAGGTCGGGTTGCTCGACACCGACGTGTACGGCTTTTCGATCCACCGCGTGCTCGGCGTGCGCGGCCGGCCGACCGTCCTCGACAACATGATCCTGCCGCTCGAGGCGCACGGCGTGAAGGTGATGTCGGCGGGCTTCCTCGCGCCGGATCAGCAGCCGTTCATCTTGCGCGGGCCGATGCTGCACAAGTTCCTCGCGCAGTTCTTGCCCGGCGTGTACTGGGGCGACCCCGACTTCATGCTCTTCGACCTGCCGCCGGGAACGGGCGACGTGCCGATCTCGCTCGGCCAGAACTTCCTGACGCCGCTGCCCGACGGGCGCACCGCGGACATGGTGATCGTGACGACACCGCAAGAGGCCGCCGCGCGCGTCGCGGTGCGAACCGGCCACATGAAGGATCAGCTGCCGTTCAACATCCTCGGCGTGATCGAGAACATGAGCTACTTCGAGTGCCCGTCCTGCTCGGACCGCCATCGCATCTTCGGGGAAGGCGGCGGCCCTTCGTTGGCGGCCGAGCTCGACACGGAGCTGCTCGGCGAGATCCCGATCGACATCGCGTTGCGACAAGGCGCGGACGAAGGAAAACCCATCGTCGAGTCCGATCCCGACTCATCGGCCCGGCGCGAGATCATGTCGAGCGCGGAGGGGATCGCCAAACACGCGCCGTCCTTGAAGGGTCGCCGGCTTCCTTTGATGACGACGCCGAACCCGGCCGCCGGTCACGGCCATCAGCACGCGCACTGAGTGGATCTTCAACGGCGCGCGCACTACCCCGTGTAGATCTCAGACATGCCGCCCAAGCTCAACCGCGCGCGAAGCGCAGCCACAGCTCACCGATCGCCTTGCCGAGCCACACGCCGCCGATGACGTCCGTCGGATAGTGCACGCCTGCATACACGCGGCTGAAGGCGACGAAGCGCGGCATCTTCCGGATCGCGCCGCGCGCGGGCTCTCGCACGACGGGATCGAGCACCGTCGCCATCGCCGCAGCGACCGCAGGATGGCCGCTCGGGTAGGACATGCCCGCAGGCTTGCGCACCATGATCTCGACGTCGTCGACGTCGTAGGGGCGCGCGCGACGGTACAGCGGCTTCATCCCCTGCGCCGCGACCCATGCGAGTAAGCCGGCCCCGCCAACATCGCGCGCGAGTCGCCGCTTTCCGAACAACCACAACACCCCGGCTGCGGCGCCGAGCGCGTATGTCGAGCCGAGATCCGTGAGCGCAGGCACCGCGCGATCGAGGCTCGACGTCCGCACGGACGACACCACCTTGCGCGCGCGCTCGTCGTACTCGGCGAGCCGCCCGCGCACGGCAACGCCGAGGGCAGCCGCACCGGCGATCCGCAGCAACGGCCGGACGAGGCCGGGCTTTCTCATGTGTCCTCGTACGTGCGGTCGGGCTCGGCTGCGGCCGGCTCTGCGACAGGGTGTGGAGGCGGCGCAACCGGCCCCGGGTCCGGGTCCGGGTGATCGATCACGCCCGCGCGCGATCGCGGCTCGATGCTGTCGCGGAACATGTCGGCCGCCTTCTGACTTTCGAGCTGGAACCCGCGCCACACCTTGCCGACGTTGCGCATGATCTCGGGCAGCTTGTCCGGCCCGAACACGAGCAAGCCGACGATCGCGATGAGCAACATCTCTCCGAGGCCGAGGTTCCCCACGCGCTACTCCCCCGGCTGCCGCGCGGCGAGCGTCGCGCGCAACGTCAGCGTCCCGCTTCCTCGCTTGACGTCGAGCGTCACCGTGTCGCCTGCGTTCTTCTCGAGGATCAACGCGATCAACGCGTCCATCGACGTAACCTTCTGTCCGTCGATCCCGACGACGATGTCGCCGGACTTCACACCAGCGTGGTCTGCCGGCCCCGCGGGTTGCACGCTTTCGATCAACGCGCCGCCGTCGTCTGGAACGCTCGACCCCTGCAAACCGAGCTTCGGAAGCGTCGCGTGTC